>NZ_CAUVXI010000176.1:0-11660 GCF_963555845.1 Protofrankia sp. Cas8
CCTGGACCGGATCGCCGAGGTGAACCCAGCCGTCAACGCGATCACGGCCGTTCTGGCAGAGTCCGCCCTCACCGAGGCGGACCGCGTGGATGCCGCGATCAAGGGCGGCGAGCCGACCGGCCCCCTGGCCGGGGTTCCGTTCTCCGTCAAGGAGAACCTCGACGTCGCCGGAGTGCCGACCACCGAGGGGGTGGTCGCCTTCCGAGACCGGATCGCGTCCGCCGACGCCCCGGCCGTGGGGCAGCTGCGACGGGCGGGGGCGATCCTGCTGGCGCGCACCAACATGCCGGACTTCGGGATGCGCTGGCACACCGACAACGCGCTCTTCGGTGCGACCCGCAACCCTTGGGACGCAACGGTCTCCCCGGGTGGGTCCAGTGGCGGGGAGGCCGTGGCCCTGGCCACCGGGATGTCCCCGCTCGGGCTCGGCAACGACTACGGCGGATCGCTCCGGTTACCGTCCGGCGCGGCCGGGACCGTCAGCCTGCGCCCAACCGCCGGCCGGATCGCGATGGCCACCAGCACCAACCCGTACCCGCCGACGCCGACGCTGCAGCTGTTCGCCGTCGACGGGCCGATGGCACGCCGGGTCGACGACGTCCGGCTTGCGTACGAGCAGCTGTGCGGACCCGACCCGCGCGACCCCAAGTGGGTCCCCGTCCCCGCGTTACTATCCGTGCCGCAGAAACTGCGGGTTGCGGTCACCACAGACCCCGGAGAGAGCGGGGTCGACGCTGAGGTGGCAGCGGCGGTCCGCCGTGCCGCCGACGCTCTGGCGGACGCGGGAGCCATCGTCGAGGAGGTCCAGCCACCCCACGTCCTGGAGGCGGCGCAGCTGTGGCGGACCCTGACCACCGCCGAGATGCAGGGCCTGCTCGACAACCTGATCCGGCCCATCGGATCGGCGGACGCGGTGACGTACCTCGCGCAGTCGCTCGAACATGTTCCGGTCCTGGACCTCGCCGGCTACGTAGGCGGCCTGGGCCGCCGGCACGCGATCGCGGCGGACTGGTCGCTGTTCTTCGCCGACCACGACCTCGTCCTCGGCCCCATAGGGACCCAGCCCATGCACCACGTCGGGTTCGACCTCGGCGGGGCCGACAACGCTGACGCCCTCTGGCTGGCGCACCGCCTCGTCCTGACGATCAACCTGCTCGGCCTGCCCACCCTCGCCGTCCCAGTGGGACAGGACGGAAACGGTCTGCCACAAGGAGTCCAGCTCGTCGGCGACCGGTATCACGAGAGCGCATGTCTGCGCGCGGGACGGCTGATCGAGCAGGCGCTCGGCACGATCACGCCGATCAACCCTAGGTAGTGAGGCCGGTCCCGGTTCCACGGACTCATCACCGCGCGTGGAACCGGGACAGCACCGACCCGGCGTGGTCAGCGGGACCGCCCGCCCACGCCGGGTAGCCTGGGGCATCTCAGCCCCAGGACCCCACAGATCACGGACGTGAATCTCTCGTTTCAGCGGTCCGGCTCGGCCGCGCGGAGGGTCGTGCCGTCGCCGCCGTCCACCTCGGGCTGCCGGGGATGGACGCCCACGCGGGCCGCGCCGAGACCTCGCTCCTGCTCCACCTCGCACCCCTGCTCGTCGACCTCGGCCGCGTCGAGGCCGGGCCGACCGACCCCGTCGTCGATCTGCTGCCTCGGCTGCGCGCCGAGGGCGTGCGTGCGGCCAGCGCCAACGGTGTCCTCGGGGCCGGCGAGCACCGGATCGACCTTCGCCGACCGCGGCCGGCACGTCAGTGCCCCGGTTGCGGCCAGCGCGACGGCAGTCCCCGTCCAGGGGCGGGCCGCGAGCACACACACGGCCGCGGTGAGGTTCCAAAACCGGCGCGCAGCAACCGCCAGACGAGGTCGACGTCCTCCCCCACCCGCATCGCTTCGTCGAACCCGGACCCCGCCGGGTCGTCGCGGCCGGCAACCGCGAGGGCGGTCCGCCGGACGAGCAGCGTCCTCGCAGACCGCGGCAGCACCCGCGGCGCGACCTCCCCGACCCGGGGGTCGCCGAAGAGCGGGGCAGGCCCGTCGAGCCACCCCGGCGGGCCGGTGACATCCGCGTCGACGAGCGCGAGCGCCACCGGCGCGCGGCGCGCGACGCCCCTCGGGGAACCTCCGAGGGCGACCGCGCCACGCACCCGCACTCGAGGACCGAGGGCCACCCAGACCCGGTCCGGCAGCTCGGCGCGAGGGCGCAGGGGCCGACGTGTCGGTCACCCGCACCTCCCTGGTGTCCCGCGATCGTAGATATTCAAGGTTTGACTGACAAGGGCGCTCACCCGGCAGGCCCATGTCCGGAATGGACAAGCAACGACGTCTGGGACGGGAAAGACAGCCGACTCCGCGGGGGATTCACTCACACCACGCCAATCGAGGGGGCGGGGAGATGACTGCCATGCCTGGGTCGGAGTTCTGGAAGAACCTCAGGCCGATCGAGAACTCGCAGAAGCCGGACGCGCTGCCCGAGGTCTACCTGTCCAAGGTAGCCACGGATGACGACCGCTACTACGTGCCGTTCACCGACACCGTCGGGTCGCGCCCGCTGTGGATCAACGTTAAGGACAACAGCTGGGCCGACATCCTCCGCGCCAAGGAGGCGGGTCTGGTCAACCGGCACTACCACCCGCACGAGGTGTTCGCCTACACGATCTCCGGAAAGTGGGGCTACCTGGAGCGGCCCTGGACGGCGACCGCCGGCGACTTCATCTACGAGGCGCCGGGCGAGGGTCACACGCTGGTTGCCTACGACAGCGAGGAGCCGATGAAGACCCTCTTCATCGTCAAGGGTCCGCTCGCCTGGCTCGACGAGAACGGCGATGTCACAGGGATCTTCGATGTCCACGACTACATCGCGATGTGCCGGGAGCATTACGAGGCGGTGGGAATCGGTGCCGGCTATGTCAACTCGCTGTTCCGCTGACCCCACGGCCGGATGGAGGGGCACGATGACCCACATCACGACCTCCCCCGCGCTCCGGTGGGGGACCTCGTGACCAGGGCCGCGGTCTGGTACGGCGCGGGGGACGTCCGCGTCGTCGACGTCGAGGCGCGGACCCCGGGCCCGGGGGAGGCCGCCATCGCGGTGGCCTACTGCGGGATCTGCGGCAGCGACCTCCACGAGTACGCCGCCGGGCCGTTCGCGATCCCGGTCACCGAACCGCACCCAGAATCGGGTACCACCGCGCCGCTGGTCCTGGGTCACGAGTTCTGCGGCACGGTCGTCGAGGTGGGGCCCGGTAGCTCCAGTCTGGTGCCGGGCGACCGGGTCGCGGTGGAGCCGCACTACCGGTGCGGCGCCTGTCCCCGTTGCGAGAACGGGGAGTACAACCTCTGCCGGCACTTCGGTTTCGCCGGTCTGATGGGCGACGGCGGTATGGCGGACCGGGCGGTCGTCCCCACGTACATGCTGCACCGCCTGCCCGACGCGGTCCCGCTCGAGCAGGCTGCCGTGTTCGAGCCTGCCGCCGTCGCCCTGCACGCCCTGCGCCGTGCGAGCCTGCAGCCGGGCGAGACGGTCGCCGTGGTGGGCCTCGGCCCGATCGGACTGCTCGTGGTGATGTTCGCCGTCCGCCACGGCGCGGGGCGCGTTATCGCCACCGACCTCTCCCCCGCCCGGCTCGCGCTGGCTCGCGAGCTCGGCGCCACCGACCTCGTGCCGGGGACCCCCCCGGACGCCGTACCTCGCCGGATCAGGCAGGCATCCGGTGGTGAGGGCCCGGACCTGGCGTTCAAGGTCGTCGGTTCCGACGGGACGCTGCGCGCCTGCCTGGAGGCGACCCGGAAGGGAGGCCGGGTCGTGCTGGTCGGACTGGCCGGGACGGTAGCGATCGACGCGTTCGCGCTGGTGAACAAGGAGCAATCGATCATCGCCAGCGTGGGGTACCGCGACGTCTACCCCGAGCTGATCCGGTGCGTGGAGGAGGGCATGGACCTCACCACGATCGTCACCTCGACCGTTGCTCTGGAGGACGTCGTGCGCGACGGGTTCGACGCCCTGTCCCGCGGGGGCGAACAGATCAAGATCTTGGTCCGATCGACTGAAAGGAACGTATGCCGATGATCGGCCTGGCCAAGGCGGCGGGGTTCAGCGGTGACCTGTTCGACGGGCGCACAACATTCGTCACCGGCGGCACGTCGGGGATCGGTGCGGCGACGGCGATGCTGTTCGCCGACCTCGGCGCCGAGGTCGTGGCGGTCGGCCTCGCCCCGCGCGACGCCCGGGAACTGCCCGTCCACCCGGGCGTGCGAGTCGTCGAACACGACGTGCTCGACCGGGACGGCCTGGCACGGCTGATCTGCGACGAACGTCAGCTCGCCGTCCTGGTCAACTGCGCGGGCATCAGCCACGACCGCGGGGAGTACGACCTCGACCAGTGGGACCGCGTACTCGGGATCAACCTCACCGCCACCATGGTCGCGTGTCAGGCGGCGCGGCCCGGCCTCGCGAGGGCGGGCGGCTGCGTCGTGAATGTCTCCTCCATGTTCGCCTTCTTCGGCAGCAGGGATCGGCCGGCCTACAGCGCGAGCAAGGGGGCGGTCTCCCAACTCACCCGGTCGCTCGCCGCGGAGTACGCGCCGGAGGGTATCCGGGTGAACGCCGTAGCGCCGGGGTTCGTGGACACCCCGCTCGCCCGGGGCCTGCTCGACGACCCGACGGCGGCGGCGGAGGTGCTCGCGCGCATTCCGGTGGGACGGTACGGCACTCCCCACGACGTCGCCACGGTGATCGCGTTCCTGTGCTCGCCGGCCGCAGCGTACGTCTCGGGGGCGGTCCTTCCGGTGGACGGCGGCTACCTCTGCGTCTGACCGCAGATCAGGCTTACGGCATCACCGGTGAAGACGCGGGGCCTCTCACCAACCCCGCGAAGAAGTCCTGAGCACATCCCCCGGAAAGGAGACACAATGATGCGGCTGTCACACCATAAAGTCCGGTTCTGTTCGCTCACCGGTTCCCGGTGGGTCGCTGCGATCGTGGCTTCATTCGCCATCGCCGTCGGCTTACTCTCGGCGCCGACCGCGCAGGCCTCACCCCCTTCGGGGCTGCAGGGCAGCCTGCCCCTGCCCCCCGCCACGCTGACGCCGGTCGTGGTGCCTGGCACGACACCGCTCGGAGCTGCCGCGATGAATCTGGGAGCCGCTGGCTACACCGAACGTGAGTTCTACGCCGACGGGGTCGCCCATCGTTACCGAGGTGCCGTCGCCAACGCCACCGCGAATGCCGCCATCGTAGACGGGAACTGGCCGTACCGCACCCGCGTGCTGGTGCGAACCCCCAGTCCGCGACACTTCAACGGCACACTGATCGTCGAGTGGACCAATGTCACGATCGGTGTCGATGCGGACTTCGTGTTCGCCGAAGCTCACGCTGATCTGCTCCGCCTCGGCTACGCGTACGCCGTCGTCTCCGTCCAGAAGGTGGGCGTGGATCGGCTGAAGTCGTGGAGTCCGCAGCGATACGGGACCCTGTCCGTCAACGCCAGCAACGTTGACCCTCAGACCGGGGGAAATCTCGACGCCTGCGGCGTCAGCGCCTGCGCTGGCGACCCACTCTCGTGGGACGTCTTCACAGAGGTGTCCAAGGCGCTCAAGACTAACTCCGGACCGGACGCGCCGCTCCCCGGCCTGAAGGTGCGGAACGTGATCGCGACGGGACAGTCGCAGTCGGCGTTTCGCCTCACCTCGTACTACAACGCCATCCAGCCGCTCTACCATTTCTTCGACGGCTTCGTGTTCTGGGATCGGGCCGCGGCGGCACTGCGTCCTGACGTCGCTACTCCATCGGTCAGCGTCAACTCTGAGGGGCTGTCTCCGCTCACCCCGCCGTTCGGAACCTCGGGCTTCACACGCGAATGGGAGGTCGCCGGATCCACTCACAGCTCGACCATCGCCGAGCAGTACGTTAACGCGATGTTCAATCGCGACAAGGCTCTGATCGGACCGAACGGACAGCCTGAGTCCTTCACCCAGTGGGTGGAGCCTTCGTGTCAGGTGCTCCCTGCCTTCAGCCCGGTCCCGAACGGTGAGGTCGTGGCTGCAGCCGCGGAATCGGTGAAGAGGTGGATCGAGAAGGGTAAGCCTGCCGCGCCATCGATCTACTTCGACCGTGACGCGAACGGCCAAGTGCTCCGTGACGCCGACGGTAACATCAAAGGCGGCATCCGCCTCTCCGAGTTCGCCGTGCCCACCTCCAAGCTAAGTGCGCTGAACGGCACGACATTCCCTTGCGATGTGTCCGGTTGGCACCGTGACTACACCGCCCAGGAGCTCACAGGGCTGTACGGGAATCACGCTCTCTACGTCACGAAGGTGACTTCCGCCGAGGCGGCCATGGCTGCGTCGAACTACCTGCTCTGGTACAGAGCCGCGGCGACCGTGAGGGAGGCCGCGAGTTCGAGCGTGGCTCGCTGATCTGGCCAGGGGCGCCGGGACCGCTCGAGGGCGGTCCCGGCGGCCTGGGCAGCCGCCCGAAGGCAAGACCCGCTGGGGGAAAGGCGGTGGCCCGGCCTCTCACCGGTGACGCCGTCGCTGACGCCGTCAGGCGTCCACCCACGCCGGGCCGACGCACCGGTTGTCCGCACCACGCGCAGTCGCCCCCTCGATGGCCGTCCGGGCGGCGGCGATCGAGCGGGCCTCGCTCGGAGTGTGACCGAAGCGGTGATGGAAGGCTCTGGCGAAGTGGGCCTGGCTGGAGAATCCCCAGCGGTAGGCGACGTCCGCGATCCTCGTCTCCTCCGCTCGAGGCGCGCCGAGTTGGGCGTTCGCCCGTTGCAGGCGGCGCTCCAGGATGTGCCGGGTCGGCGTGGTCCCGGCCGTCTTGAAGGCCCGCGCCAGGTGCCGCACCGAGATGCCCAGGACGCCGGCTACCTCGGCTGCGTCGAGCCGTGGATCGTGCAGGCGCCTCTCGATGTGTTCCTTCGCGGCGATCAGATGGGCCGTCGCGGGGATCGAGCCGCCGCACCGCTCGACGATGAGCAGCCCGAGCAGCTCGAGCACCGCTCGCTGGATCTCCTCGGGATCCCGGTCGCCCCCGGGGATCGCCACCAGGCCAGCGAGCAGCGTGCGCAGGCGGGACAGGAGCGCGGCCTCGTGTGCGCTTTCCTGGGCGAACAGCATCGGCTCCGGAACGCCACCGGACCAGCACGCCTCGACGAACGCCTCACGCGGGATGTCCACCAGGATCTGGCGCATCGACGACGAGAAGCCGAACAGGTACGGCTGCCTCGTCTCGTAGATCACCAGGTTCCCGGCGGCCACCGGCGCACACCCGTTGCGATGCAGGAACGCGGCCGCGCCCCCGATCAGCAGGGTGGCGAACACGGAATCCTTGGGGGCGGACCGGGCCATCGCCGGCGTCCGCTCGACCACATGGGCGTTGCCCGCGATGTCCGCGAGCAGGACGTCGCGGAGCCGGATGTTCGTCTCGGTGGCGCGCAGGCCCTGCCCGGAGTAGGACCGGCACGACAGCCCCACCAGAACCTTGCGGTTGTAGTCCTCCCAGAACTCGACGCGTTCTGCGGGTGCGACGTTCTCCGTGGCCGCGGACGAGATCAAGGAGACGGTCTGGGTAGGCATCGCGAGACCTCCTGTGCTGCTGCCCGCCTGCAGCGTTCGGCCAAGCAGCGTTCGCCCAAGCAGGGTTCGGTCAAAGCTTTGACTAGCTTGCGGATGGTACGTCAGGGCCTCTCCGATCGGGAAGAGCTGCGGGGCATGCCGTGGAAGCGGCGCCTGATCGCCACGCGGCGAGGCCGAACGTCACCGGGCGCCGCTAGGGCACCTCTCCAGAGGTGCCCTAGCCTGAGACGGTGAACACGGGAGGTTCCGAACGCCTCGACTTCGTCTCCTTCGTCGACCACGCCGTCCGTCAGGTCGCCCAGGAGGTCCCGGGCGTGGACGCCGAGTCCCTGCACACGATCCTGCTCCTGCACCGCGCGAGCGACGTCGTCGTCTACGACCTGGAGTCCTCGGTCCACCGACCCGCGGGCTGGAGCTTCGCGGGGTTCCGCCTCATGTTCGTCCTATGGCTCGCCGGTGCGATGCCGTCCGGCCGCTTGGCCCGGCTGATCGGGGCCAGCCGGGCGGCGACGTCCGCGCTCGCCAAGACGCTCGAGGGTCAGGGACTCGTTACCCGCCGCAGCGACGAGGCAGACCGACGCACCGTCGTCCTCGATCTCACCGAGGCGGGCCGGGAGCGGCTCCTGACCACGTTCGCCGCGCACCACGAGCGTGAGCGGGCCTGGGCGGCCCGGCTCGACGCAGCGGAGCGTCGGACCTTGATCCGCCTGCTCGGCAAGCTCGTCGACGGTGCCGGCGACCCACAGGTCCGCAGCCGGGACTGAGGCCCGACCGGTAGGAGAGCGAGCGAGAGCGATGGAGATTTCATCAAAGGTTTGACATTCACCCAACGCGTGCTCACCATGGACCCACCCGGCGGCAGGCCGGGGCTCCACACAAGACGTCTCACCACGACGCGAAGGCGGCCATGGCGTACTACCGGCAGGTCGGTTCGGTCCCGGCCAAGCGGCACACCCGGTTCCACAACGCAGATGGCGGGCTGCTCTACGAGGAGCTGATGGGCGAGGAGGGCTTCTCGAGCGACTCCGTACTCCTGTACCACCAGTACATCCCGTCGGCGCTCGCAGCCGCCGAGGAATGGGCCCTGCCTGACCGGCGCCTTGTCGCCAACACCCCGCTCCTGCCGCGCCACTACCGGCTCCACGATCTGTTCCCCGGCGAGGCCGGCAGTACCCAGGACCTGGTCACAGGTCGCGCTCTCGTCCTGGGCAACTCCGACGTCTGCCTGTCCTACGTCGTCGCCGGCCGGAGCAGCCCCCTCTACCGCAACGCGATCGGCGACGAACTGGTGTATGTGGAGGAGGGCAGGGGGACGGTCGAGACCGCCTTCGGCGTGCTGCCTTTCCGGACCGGCGACTACGTCCTCCTGCCCCGGGCGACGGCCCACAGGTGGGTGCCCAATGGCATCGTGCGCTGCTACGTCGTCGAGGCGACCGGACACGTCACGCCGCCGAAGCGCTACCTGTCGGCGCAAGGCCAATTCCTTGAGCACGCCCCGTTCTGCGAGCGCGACCTGCACGCGCCCACGGAGCCGCTCGTCGTCGACGACGGACCGGTCGAGCTGTTCGTCAAGCACCGCGGCGCCGGCGGCGGCCCGGTGGGAACCCGCTGGGAGCTCGACAACCACCCCTTCGACGTCGTCGGCTGGGACGGCTGCCTCTACCCGTACACCTTCAACATCGGTGACTTCGAGCCGATCACCGGCCGGATCCACCAGCCGCCGCCCGCCCACCAGGTCTTCGAGGGCAGGGGCTTCGTCGTGTGCAACTTCGTGCCCCGCAAGGTCGACTACCACCCGCTCGCGATCCCCGTGCCCTACTTCCACTCCAACGTCGACTCCGACGAGGTGATGTTCTACTGCGGCGGGGACTACGAGGCACGCAAGGGGTCCGGCATCGCCCAGGGCTCGATCAGCCTGCACCCGGGCGGTCACCCCCACGGACCCCAGCCGGGTGCGGTGGAAGCGAGCATCGGGCGCGAGTCCTTCGACGAGCTCGCCGTCATGGTCGACACGTTCGCACCACTCCTCGTCGGCCCGGGCGGCCTCGCGAGCGAGGATGCCGCCTACTTCCGGTCGTGGTCCCGATGAGGCGTCCGGCCCCGTACGGCCTGTCCGACCTGGCCGGCCTCCTGGACGACGCCGCGGTGTTCCCGCCCGGGAACGCCGCGCTGCCGCAGGCGGTCCGCGCGTATCTCGGGCGCCGGTCCGCGTCGCACGCTGCGCTCGTCGGGACGCTGGTGGTGACCCCCGCCCAGGTCGCGGCTCTCCCCGCTGTCCTCGACGACGTTGTAGCGGTCCCGCTGCCGCTGTCCGTCGTCGTCCGCGACCTGGCAGACCTGCCGGGCGTCGCCGCGGCCGTCTCCGCGGACCGACGCCTCCGGTTGGCGGCCGTCGAGATCGCCGCCCCCGGGGAGAGCGCGGTGCGGGCCGCCGTCGAGGCGGCGGCCCGGCTTCCTGCCGGAGTGGGCGTCTGGGTGGAGCCGGGCTGGGGACGCCATCTCCCGGTCGCCACCGGCCTGCTGGGCGACCAGGGGTTCGGCCTGAAGCTGCGCACAGGTGGGACGACCCCGGACGCCTTCCCCACCGAGCGAGTCCTCGCGGAGGCGCTCACCTGCGCGGTCACCCGCGGGGTGCGGGTCAAGGCGACGGCCGGGCTCCACCGCGCGGTAAGGCACCGGGACCCGTCCACCGGCTTCGAGCACCATGGGTTCCTCAACCTGGTGCTGGCCGCGGACGCGGCGGACAACGGCACGGTCACCGCCGCGCGCCGACTCGCCGAGACGCGCCCCGAGGCGGTCGGGGCTGCCGTCGCCGCCCTCGGCCCGGACCGGCTCGCCACCGTGCGGGCGAGGCGGTTCGTCTCCTTCGGCACCTGCGACGTGGACGACCCCCGTCGCGACCTGGAGACCCTCGGGCTCCTCGCCTATCAGGAGGTCGAGAAATGACCCGTTCCTCGCTGCGGGCCTGGGTCGACGTCGCCGACGACAGCCCCTGGGGACCACAGACCCTCCCCTATGCCGTGGCCGACCTCGCCACCGGGCCGCGCGTCGTCGTCCGGATCGGCGATCACGCCGTCGACACGGCGGCAGTCGCGCACCGCCTCGCGCCTGACCTGGTCCCGCTCCTGGAAACGCCGACGCTCGACGTCCTGCTGGCTGCGGGGCCGGCCCGATGGGCAGCGGTCCGGGCCTCGCTCGTCGACTGGCTCACCGATCCCGCCCACCGCGCGGAGGTCGAGCCGCACCTGAGCCCCGTCGAGCACCTGCGCACGCGATTGCCGTTCACCGTCGCCGACTACGTCGACTTCTACTCCTCCCGGCATCACGCCGAGAACCTCGGGGCGCTCTTCCGACCCGGGCAGCCGGCGCTCAGCCCGAACTGGCTGCACCAGCCGATCGGCTACCACGGCCGGTCGGGCACCGTCGTCGTGAGTGGGACCGACGTCGTCCGGCCGCACGGCCAGACCAAGCCGTCGGACGCCGTCACGCCGCTGTTCGGCCCCTCGCGGCGGCTCGACATCGAGGCCGAGGTCGGGTTCGTTGTCGGGGTGCCGTCTTCCCCGGGACGGCCGGTCCCGGCGGACGCGTTCGAGGACCACGTCTTCGGCGTCGTCCTCGTCAACGACTGGTCGGCCCGCGACCTGCAGTCCTGGGAGTACGTACCGCTCGGGCCGTTCCTCGGCAAGTCGTTCGCGACCTCCGTCTCGGCGTGGATCACCCCACTCGCGGCGCTGCGCGACGCGAGGGTCCGGGTCCCCGAGCGGGAGGTGCCGACGCTGCCGTACCTCGCCGCCGGAGAGGACGAGGGCCTGGACATCGAACTCACGGTCGAGCTGGGCGGCGAGGTCGTGTCCCGGCCCCCGTTCGCACCGATGTACTGGTCACCCGCGCAGCAACTCGCCCACCTGACGGCCAACGGCGCACACCTGCGCACCGGGGACCTCTTCGCCTCCGGCACCGTCTCGGGGCCGGAACCGGACCAGCGAGGCTCGTTGATCGAGCTCAGCTGGAACGGGGCGGAGCCGCTCCAGCTCTCCGACGGGAGCGCCAGGGCGTTCCTCGAGGACGGCGACGAGGTGGTCCCT
>NZ_CAUVXI010000177.1:0-9784 GCF_963555845.1 Protofrankia sp. Cas8
CAGTCGGGCGTCCCAACCGTCCAGCTGGAAACCGCACCCGGACATGCGGAACGGGCTCCGAGTCATGCTCGGAGCCCGTTCCGTTGCCTACGGAGAGGGTCAGTCGCTGTCGTTGACATTCCGTGCGGAACGGTAGGTGAGTGTTTCCCGCGCCTCATCCAACCGTCGCGACAGTTCCCGCATCTCTGCCTGTGCAGCGTCGCGCGTCCGGATCACTGCGCGGCGCGACCCGTACGTACCCCCGTGGCGCTTCTGTGCCACGTGGGAGAGGATTCCCGCACGACCAATGTCGTCCGCCTTGTTTCCTTCGTCTATGACGTCGCCAAGTACCGGGAAGTCCTTCCCGTCGCCCCACGCCGTGCGCCAGATAGCCTCACTGTTACGAGCAAGGTGGGTCGCCACGGCGAGGAACTCAATGCGGGCCACCCCCCGCATGAGCTGCGCGCCCGGGGTAGCGACGATTTCGTCGGCTGGAATGTCCAGCCGGTAGCCGTTGCGCGCGGCAGCGTCCCGAACTGCCCAGTACCTGAGCGTGTGGCGCGTCACGACGCGCGTCCGACCGTCCCGAGTGACGTAGAGCCATGAGTCCGCTTCCCGCGTGGCCACGGCGAGGGACGCTGGCTCAAACGCCCGGATCATCTTTGCGAGGTTCTGCGCGAACAGGAACACGGCATCCTGGCTCACATCGTCGCTCACGTCCCCTGTGCCGTACTTGCCGAATCGTCCGCCCGCAATGGTCGCGTTCCCGTCCATCCGCTTACGGGAACGTGTTCCGTCGACCACGCGGCAGTACTGCCGTGCGATCGTCCGAATCGACGTCCAGTCGCTCTCCGTAACCCGCGCCATGTCTTCCGGCTGGACGCTTGCGCCTGGAAGGTCGGACGGTGTGTCCGAAGAAAAAACGGCGTTGTTCATGAGGGACTCTCCTTGCAGGTGGGGGATTCCGGGGGGTGTTGTCCCGCGCCGGTGCCGATAACTAATTCTCCGCCTTTCATCGTCGGAATGCAATGCCGAATCGTCCGCCATTTCAAGATTCTTTCATTGTTATTGATTGTTGATGTTTCAGTCAAGAATACAAACCGATAGCCCGGAGGAATAGTCAACGGAAAAGAACAAAAGAAAGACGGCAGGAAAGGCAAGAAAGGAACGCCGAGCTAAAGGAGGTACGGTATCGGTATCCACGAACAGGCGAAAGACGACAGGACCGCCACGCCGCAGCGATCCAGCACCGCGCACCCGCCGCCCGTACCGACTATCAGCTCGTCTCCTCGCTACCCAGTCGGGGGGTGCTTGGGTATGCCACGAACCCCGTCTGGCCTGCGCCAGCATTGACCCGGGCGGCTACCCGCGTTAATGGGTAGCCCGACGGGCACTCCGACAGGCGGGCGGACGGGCCGCCGAACAGGTTGTAGGGAGCGGACCCAACTGGCGAGTCGCCGTCGTAGTTGGCGAGTGCAGGCGTCGAGGTGGTCCCGGACTGCTGTGTCGCCAGTGCCGAACAGATCGTCTGATCGGTACGGGTAGTCACGGTGGTGGAAGCTTCGACAGGCCACGACGATCGCAGGAGTGTCACCCGTCGAACACGGACCAGCAGATGTCGTTGCGCAGTCGCTGATCGTCCAGGACCAGTTCGCGAATCGCGTCCGGGAGCTGTTCGCGCTGCCAATGGCACTCAAGCCGTCTGGCGGCCTCAGTCTCGCCTGCGGGGGCCGCCGCGCGCGCAGCCTTGATTGCGTAGGCCGCGGCACCAAGCTCGTGTGCGGCGACATGTGCGACCACCCCGGCCTGGCCGGCGGCGAATGCCGCGTGACGCGCTGCTCCGCTCAACACTCTGGCCGCAGCCATGGCATGGCCGCCTGCCGAGCGGGACTGGGACATCGTGATCTCGCCTCGCGACCAGGCTCGAATCTGCTCGATCGCGTGGCGGGGCCGGGGGTCCGACGGCTGCACCGACTCGAAGAGGTACAGAACGTGCTCTGCGCAGGCAGCCGCCCATAGAGCCAGGAGCCGATGATCAGAGTCCGTGAGCGTTCCCCCGCGGCGAATGGTGATGAACCGGGGGTCGCGGTCCTTGGGGAGGATCACGAGTTCCACCGTACGGCGATGCTGGACCGTCTCTCGACGCCGGTCGGGGTGCCCTGTCATACCCCTCAGCCGCTCAACCTGCCCGGGATCCGACAACCAGGTCGGCGGGTCGGCCAGTGCCGGATGCCAGACGGAGACGGCTACGCATCGTGACCGCCTCGCCGTGAGCTAGCGGTCGTTGCTGGCCGCCCGGCAGTTTCCCGATGACCGCCAGCACTAAAGGAACCTGCGGGGTTATGAACTCTGAAATCGTTATCTCAGGCAGCGAGTTGGCCGTCTTGCTCTGCATGGGACGTGGTCTGGGGTGTGGCTGGCGAAGAGCTGCGGGGATTTTGCTGTCTCGGGCGCCTATCGTTTCGGGGTCTTGGTGCCGAATCGACCGTGGAGGAGCGGTTCTGGGGTTACTCGGGGTGGATGGGCAAGAGCCGATCAAGCCGATGGTGTCGTTGCGCACGCCGGAGGCCGGACAGTCCCGTGAAATCTGACCCCGGGGTCGGATGTCCCACGGGTTTCAGGATCTGGTGGGGAGATCGTCTCTGGGGAGGCGTGTCTCGGTGGTGCTGGCGGTTCTCCCGGCGTGGTGGGCGCGGGTGATCAGGCCTGCGAGGACGGCGACGGTTGTGGCTTCCCAGGTGTGGGCGAGCCAGGCGACGATCCGGGCGTCGAACGCGCCGAGCGTGACGCCGGTGATGCCGTTGAACATGTGGCGGCCGATGCTGCCGCCGCCGAGCTGGGTCTTTCTCGTTGTCGGGTGTATGAGCTGCTGCGCCGGTGGCGGGCCGGATCGGACCTGGTGTCGGATCTGATTCCTGGTAAGTCCAGGGGGTTGAGCAGCAACCGACCGGTCAGTGGCGTTAGCGGTCCCGCCGCGCGAGCAGCCCGAGCGCGCAGGTAGCTGTAGACGGTCTTGCGCCTGATCCCAAACTTTTGGCCAGGTCGGACTTTCGCCCGTCTCCCCAGCAAGTAGGCCAGTTTGTGTCAAGCCGCCAGGGTGCCCGGGGTGGTCCGGGTCGAGCACCCGGCGCTGTCAGAGGTTCTCGACCCAGCTGGCGGCGACGTCGTCGGGTGGGTTGGTGTAGAGCCGCAGGTAGCGGTCGTTGGCGTGCCCGAGCCGGCGCTCGAGCTCGGCCCGGTTGTGTCCGGACTCCCGCGACAGCCGATAGCCGAAGGTGTGTCGCAGGTCGTGCGGGCGCAGCGCCCCGAGCCGCCGTTCGGCGTTGGAGACCTCTAGGTCATGGATTCGTCCGATCTCCCCGACCACCGTGTTGATCGACCGCGGCGAAAGCCGCCCACCCGCCCGGCGGGTCGCGATCGAGCCCGCGGCCAGGAACAGCGCCGTCGATTCGGCGTTGACGTCGCCGGGCCGTTCGTGCTCCAGGTAGTCGGCGAGCGCGAGCCGGCTGTCCAGGCCGAGAAACATGGTGCGCATCGTGCGGCCCTTTCCGCGCACTCCGGTCAGCCGGGCGGTGCGGCGGCGGCGCAGCTCCGCCGGGTCGGCCGGGTCGAGCTGGGCCAGGTCCAGGCCGGCGACCTCTGCCCGGCGCAGTCCGGTGCCCAGCATCAGGTGCACGATCGCCCGGTCCCGCAACGGCCGGGCGTGCGCGTGCACCGCCGGCGTCGTGCCGCGGTCGCGGTGGGCGCGGCCGGTCAGCCGGTGGAACCCCTCGATCCGGTCCAGCACGTTCTTCACCGTCCGGACCTGCGCATCCCCCAACGCCCGCGGCGCGGGCGTTGGCAGCCGCAGCAGCTCCACCTTGCTGGTGGGGTCGCCGTGGCGCAGCAGGCCGGCCGGGGCGTGCACCGCGGTCCAGGTGAAGAACGCCGACAGATGCGCCAGGTGGTTGTTCACCGTCGCCGGCGCCATCAGCTGGATCCGGCCGTCGGCGAGCGTGCGCACCGGGCTGGCGGCGAGGTGTTCGCGCCAGCCGATCACTTCCCGGCGGGTGACCGTCGAGATCCGGTCATGGCCGAACCCGGCGGCGAACCAGGCATGGAACCGGCCCAGGTGGCGGCCGATCTTGCCGGTGACCTCGGCCGAGCGGACGCCGCGTACCGCCAGCTCCAAGTACCGACCGACCCACACCGCCACGCTGTCGTCACTCAGCCCGGCTGGGCAGGACGGGTCCACCACCTTTCGTGAAGCAAATTTTCCGCGTTCCTGGCCCGTCATCGCCCCGTCCGTGCCACTGGCCATGTAGGTTCCCTTCACGGAAGGGCCATTTCCTGAAACAAAGCCCAACCGTAACCCCGGGGGGCGGCATGACGGCGGGTAAACCATCACGATCAGGTCCGGAATCGTGTAGATCGGCCTGGCGGTTCGTAATCTTCTGCCTGGTTGACGGGCTGACGGCCGCGAGGGCGGATGGATCAGCCTGACCCGGCTGATGGTCCCCGACTACGTGACGCTGCGCCTGGTCCGGGCACCAAGGCCGCAGGACCAGCGCCGGGGTGGGATTTCTTTATCTCCTACACCGCCGCCGACCGGGCGTGGGCGGAGTGGATCGCCTGGCAGTTGGAGGACGCCGGTTACCGGGTGCTGGTCCAGGCGTGGGACTTCATCCCGGGCTCGAACTGGGCGGTCGGCATGCAGCAGGGCGTCACTGACGCCGCCCACACCCTCGCATTGCTGTCCGAGGCCTACCTGAGGTCCGTCTACGGGCGGGCCGAGTGGCAGGCTGCCCAGGCCGCTGACCCTCTGGGATTCGCAGGCAGGCTGATCCCGATCAGAATCGCCGACTGTCCCCGGCCCGGGCTGCTCGGCCAGATCGTCTCGTTTGACCTGTTCGACCTCCCCGAAGGCACCGCCGCCGCCCGGCTAGCCGAACAGGTCGCGATCCTGCGCGCCGGCCGGGCGAAGCCCGCGACCGCACCCACCTTCCCTGCCTCGACGTCATCGGCCCGGCCAACCCCACCCAGCCCCGAGCCAGCCTTCCCCGGCCCCTCCCAGGCGGACTCGACCGAACCGCCGTCCCGATATCAGCCCAGACCGGCTGACCCCCAACCACCGCCGGCCCAGTGGCCCCTCACCGGCCGGCACGCACAACCCCCGGCTGACTCCCCACGGTCCAGGTCCTCCAGACCAGCCCTGTGGATCGCCCTTGAGCAGCAGGCGGGCGCGTCGGCGGTGGCGTTTCCCGGCTGGCGGCCGGAGGTGTCGACCGCCCCGCCCCGGCCGGACGGCCTCCCCGGCCGGTGGAACCTGCTCCGGCAGATGCGCGACCAGCGGTCCTCCGCCGGCCGGGCGGCGGCCAGCGCCCTGCCCGGCGCCGGGGACGGGTCAGGGCCCGACCGGCGCTGGACGATACGCGGGTGGGCCGCAGGGATTGCGGCCATCATCATGGTGGTGGTGCTGGCCGTTGTGGTCTGGCCCAGACCGTTCGAGGGCGCACACGGCTGCGACGGCACCGGGACGGCCGTGTGGGCGATGCCGTCGCAGGACGAGTGCATCGGTTACAGCGACGGGGCGGGCCAGTTATTCGGTGAAGATAAGCGTCTCCAGACCATGGAACGGCTGGTCTTCCAGGAGAATCAATGCGCTGACAAACTGCGTGATGCGCCGCCGAACAACTTCCCACACCGGCCGTACGTCAGCGTGGTCTACCTGGCCGCGCTCACCCCGGACGGGTCGCTCCGCGACCTGGATTCCCTGCCGCGTGCTGACGAACTGGAAGGTATTCTGCTCCAGCAGATACGTCAGAACGGTGCGCTCGCCGCGGATGGATCGTGCCTACCCGCCGCAAGCATGACCGCGCCGATCCTGCGGGTCATCATTGCTAATGGCGGTAAGAACATGCGGCAGGTCGAGACCGTCGCGAGCCGTATCACCGCACTGGCCCGCCAGGATGCGAGTGTCGTCGCCGTGATCGGTATGGACCGCAGTACCGACCAGACCGCACGGGCGATCGCGCAGCTCGGACACGCCGGCCTTCCGGTGGTGGCCTCCACCCTGTCCGGTGACGGCCTCGAGCAGCAATCCCCGCTGTATTTTCAGATGGTGCCACCGAACGCGCGGGAGGCCCAGCTGATCGCCGCCTATGCGGAGCACGAGAAGAAAACCCGGGTCAGTGTCTACTACCCGCGCAGCGCCGCGGACAGCGACGACCTGTACGTCAGAACCCTGGTCACAGACCTGCGCAGAGAATTCGCCGGAAAGAAGATCGCCTTCGAGGACGCGGCGTGGGACGGACCGACGTTCTCGAAGAAACCCGATGCTCCGACAGCCTGCACGGATACCTCCAACAGGATGATTTTCTTTGCCGGTCGGGCCGCGGACTTCGGCGATTTTCTGTCCGCTATGCGGGAGAACTGCCCGGCGGGTGGGCAACCGGCGCCGATTCTGGCGGGTGACGCTGTTCACCGGTATGTGGTAGCACCCCCAGAAGGAGGTATCCCGGCAGGAACGACGATCTCCTTCGCCTCCGAGGACGCGGGCATCGAGCTCACCCAGAAGGGCTGCTTCCACGGCACGGTGGACCGTGCCAACCCGTACGCCCCCCAGGCGCTGCGGGACCTGTGCCGTGACATGGGCGAGTTCTACCGGTCGCAACACCTGCAACCGCCGTCGGAGGAGCGGTGGCCCGGCGAGTGGGTGGGTTTCGGCTACGACACCGCCGGGATCATCGTGCTTGCGGCACGTACCCCATCCCCCGGCCATGACCAGCCGACCACAGTGTCGATCGTGTCGGAGCTGCAACGCACGCCGTATTACGGCGCGACCGGCACCGCCGATTTCACCACGTCGCACATCGCCACGAACAAGAAAGAAGTGATCTTCACGGTCGAGTTGAGCAACCCGACGCCACTCCCCGTCTGCGTCTACGCCATCGACGACCGACCACCACGGGAGAACTGCCTGTCCTGACCCCACACGGCGCGGAGACGGGAACCCCGCACCGCGCGAGCGGGTCAGACAGAAACCGCCACCGTCTCGCAGGGGACGCCGCGGCACCATCCTCGATCTGGCTGCCCCCTTCGAGCAGACACTGGCCCGCGCCACCCTGCGCGGCTTCCCACCCGACTGGCTGTCCGACGCCGCCCGCCTCGACCACGTCCTGGTCATCTATGGCGTCCAGGTCGGGTGTCAGATTCCGCAGTCGTGTGCACGGATGTCCGAGGTCCTCTGCACGAGTCTGTCTCTCGATAGTTGATCCCAGCCGGGACGACGTATGTGCTGTCGACGAGACGAGCCGATCTGCGGACGCCCGGGGCGACGGGGTGTTGGTAGGTCATCCTTTGGTCGTGAGTACTGGAACCCGCCCCCCGGCCGTGGACGGGTGACGGTGGGGCCACTCGACGTAGATCCGTGTTCGTAGACTGGGGCCGATCAGCAAGATTTGACCTTGGTATGGGGGTGGTCGGTGTGCCTCGTCGGAGTCGACGGTGGCTGTGGGCCGGGCGTGTCGTCTTCGGCGTGATCGTCGTGGCGTTGGTGGTCTACTCCGCCGTGGTCGGGCTCGACAAGGCGGACAGGGTGGCCGGCGGCCTCGGCGCCGTCCTGGCGTTGCTCGCGTTGGGGGCGCCGTATCTGCTGCCCCCGCCGGGAGGTGCGTCGACGCCTGATCCGGACCGGGTCGATGACACCGGCAGGGCCACCGCCACGGACGGTGGGCGGGCCAACACCGGGCTCCAGGCCCCCGGCGATGACAGGCCGGCGCGGGTCGCGCGATCGGGGGACGCGACCGCGGACGGGCCGGGCTCGGTGGCCAACACCGGCATCCAGCGCGGCCCCCGGCCGTGACCACCGGCGGGAGCTCACTCGACCCGACGCCCGACGCGGTCACCGATTCCGGTGACGCGTCGGCCGACAACGGTGGGGTCGCCATCACCGGCGTCGTCATCGGCGATGTAAGGCCCGAGCATCACGAGCATCATCACCATCCTCCTGCGGTGCCGGCGCCGGAGTGGCCTGTCGTGGTGGGGCGGCCTCCCGCGTTGGCGTCGGCGTTCCAGCCCCGGCAGGGGTTACGGGATCGGATCGTGGCTGCCCGTCGTCGCGGTGCGGACGTGGTCCTGGCCCAGCGGGAGACCGGACGCGGTGGCGCGGGTCCGGGCACGCGGGTGCTGGCGGGTGGGGGAGGTGTCGGGAAGTCGCAGCTGGCGGCGTGGTTCGCCCACGACGCCGCAGCGCATGGCACGGACCTGGTGGTGTGGGTCAGCGCCGCCAGCCCTGACCAGGTCATCACCACCTACGCCCGGGCCGCGGCGCGGGCCGGTGTGCCCGGCGCCGTCGGCGCCGACCCGGCCGCGGACGCCGCGGCGTTGCTGGAGTGGCTGCACACCACCGACCGCACCTGGCTGGTCGTCCTCGACGACATCACCGACCCGGCGCCGCTTGCCGGCTGGTGGCCGCCGCACCGGCCTGGCGGATGGGCCCTGGCCACCACCCGCCTGCGCGACGCCACCCTCGCCAGCTCGGGACGCCAGCAGGTCGACGTCGACGTGTACAGCCCGGAGGAGTCGGTGGCGTACCTGACCGGCCGGCTCACCGACGCCGGCCGGGCTCATCTGCTCGACGCGGGCGCCACCGACCTGGCCGCGGCAGTGGAGCACCTGCCCCTGGCGTTGTCCCACACCGCCGCCTACATGATCAACGAGGAGGTGGGGTGTACGGCGTACCTGGCCCGCTACACCGCCGGCAACGCGCGACTCGCCGAGTTGATGCCCGCCAGCGCGGACCCCGACGCCTACGGCCGGCCGGTCGCCGTCACGCTCCTGCTCGCCCTGGCCGCCGCCGACACCGCCGATCCCGCCGGGCTGGCGCGCCCCGCGCTGGCGCTGGCCGCTCTCTGCGATCCCGCCGGCCATCCCGACACGCTGTGGGCCACTCCCGCCGTCACCGGCTACCTGTCCGCCCACCGCACCGGCGGCGGCGCCGGGCGGCGTCTTTTCGGCCGGGGTCGCGCCGGCCGGCGTGTCACCGCGGAGCAGGCCTACCAGGCGATGCGGCTGCTGCACCGCTACGGCCTGCTCACCCACACCCCCACCGACGGCGCCCGCGCCGTGCGTATCCACGCCCTGACCGCCCGCGCCGCCTGGGAAACCACCACCGACCCGGCCACCGCCGCCCGGGCCGCCGCCGACGCGCTGCTCGCGCTGTGGCCCGCCGGCGACCACACCGCCACCGACCTCGTCGCCGCGCTACGGACCAACACCACCACCCTCGCCGCCATCGCCGGTGACCTGCTCTGGCACCCCGACGGGCATCGGCTGCTGTACCAGGCCGGCACCAGCCTGCTGAACGCCGGCCTGCACACCCCCGCCGTCACCTACTGGCACCACCTCGCCGACCAGGCCACCCGGCTACTCGGCGACGAGCATCCGTCCACGTTGACCGCCCGCGCCAACCTCGCCGTCTCGTATCGGCGGGCGGGGCGGACCGCCGACGCGATCACCATCGGGGAGCGGGTGGCCGCCGACTTCGCGCGGCTGCTCGGGGAGGAGCATCCGGACACGTTGACCGCCCGCGCCAACCTCGCCAACTCGTATCTGCGGGCGGGGCGGACCGCCGACGCGATCACCATCGGGGAGCGGGTGGCCGCCGACCGGGAACGGCTGCTCGGGGAGGAGCACCCGGACACGTTGACCGCCCGCGCCAACCTCGCCAACTCGTATCGGCAGGCGGGGCGGACCGCCGACGCGATCACCATCGGGGAGCGGGTGGCCGCCGACTCTGCGCGGCTGCTCGGGGAGGAGCACCCGT
>NZ_CAUVXI010000177.1:9819-11634 GCF_963555845.1 Protofrankia sp. Cas8
TCCACACTGGCCGCCCGCGCCAACCTCGCCGTCTCGTATCGGCAGGCGGGGCGGACCGCCGACGCGATCACCATCGAGGAGCGGGTGGCCGCCGACTCTGCCCGGCTGCTCGGGGAGGAGCACCCGGACACGCTGATCGCCCGCGCCAACCTCGCCGTCTCGTACGGGCAGGCGGGGCGGACCGCCGACGCGATCACCATCGGGGAGCGGGTGGTCGCCGACCGGGAGCGGCTGCTCGGGGAGGAGCACCCGTCCACGTTGACCGCCCGCGCCAACCTCGCCACCTCGTACGGGCAGGCGGGGCGGACCGCCGACGCGATCACCATCGGGGAGCGGGTGGTCGCCGACCGGGAGCGGCTGCTCGGGGAGGAGCACCCGGACACGCTGATCGCCCGCGGCAACCTCGCCGCCTCGTATCGGCAGGCGGGGCGGACCGCCGACGCGATCACCATCGAGGAGCGGGTGGCCGCCGACTTTGCGCGGCTGCTCGGGGAGGAGCACCCGTTCACGTTGACCGCCCGCGGCAACCTCGCCGCCTCGTACTGGCGGGCGGGGCGGACCGCCGACGCGATCACCATCCTGGAGCGGGTGGCCGCCGACCGGGAGCGGCTGCTCGGGGAGGAGCACCCGGACACCGTGGCGGCGGCTGGTGCGTTGCGGGCGTGGCAAGCCGAAGCCTGATCCGATCTTGCGCCGCCACCCCCGGGTCGTGTGGTGTTGGGGTACACCCCAACACCACACGATCAACTGCCGTAAGAAGCGTCAGGTTAGAGTCCTCGGCGACGTTTCTTGACGAATGTCTACCCGGTTTTTCGAGTCCAGCCTGACATTTCGGGGTGTGGAAGGGGCCGGGGCGGATGCGGTCGGCTACGTCAGAGTCAGCAGCGCCGACCAGAACGGTCCTGAGCCAGGCGTCGATCTCCAGACCGAGTGCGGATTCACCCTCGGCGACGGCGCGGGTCGTCGCCGTCATAGACGCACGTTCGTCAGCCGGCACACATATCGCCTCGGGATCGGGTCCGCTACGGCGGCGGAGGGGTCTGCGCTACTCGGCTTGGTCGTGGCGCTCGACCTGGATTCGCGGGAGGGTGAGTCTTGCCGTAGCGGGATCGAGACGCGCCCGTGACAGGATGAGATGAAAATCATGCCCGGACAGGCGGGTAACGGGCTCGGGGACTTCGACTTCATGAAACATCTGACCGGGAAGAGGTCCGATCGCAAGATTCAGACCTTCCGCCGAGGATTCACCGCGGTGGCCGGCGGCGATAACTCTGCCGTCCACATCGGTAATCACCAAGATTTTTCGTAGTTCCGCCATCCCGCCACCTCCACGTCAGGTGTTGCCGCCACCCTGGATGTTGAACCGCACGCCGCTGGTGCCCCGGTTGGTGACCGTTACCCCGTATCTGTAGTACGGGTCCTGGCCAGGGCAGGCCCGGGGCGAGCCGTTCTCCTCAACACATCCGATCGCATAGTCGAGAATCTTGGAATGGTCAGAGACGATCAGTTCGGTGGGCGCCTCGCCGCTCAGTGGATGCGCCATGATCCACTGAGCGCCGTGGTCGTCACCCTGATTCCCGTACCACATGTTCAGGCGCACCGACGCGCCGGGCGCCAGAAAGAACGGACCACTAGCTGGCTGTAGACCGTTGAATGCCACCGCGCTGCCTCCGTCCACCATTCAGCTAGTCAGGAGCAGGTCAGGCCCGGGGTGCCGGGACCGACCGCCCCGGAATGTTCCGGGCCGGGGGTGTTATCCGACCGCTGGTTCATCGGATACGGGGTTACGTACCAGCGTGCCTTCTTCCACACAAT
>NZ_CAUVXI010000178.1:0-7777 GCF_963555845.1 Protofrankia sp. Cas8
GCCCGCGCGTGATCGGCGGCCCGGGTCTCGAAGGCGATGGTCGCCTCCTCGTCGCGGAGGTAGTCGTAGTCGGACAGGATCTGCCGGCGGTCACCGTCCAGGATGACGATCGCAGGGCAGTCCATCATGCTGATGGCCCGTTGCACGCGTTCCACGACATCGGTGACCAGCGCCCAGGTGGCGTCGTTCATCCACGGCTCCTTCAGCACTGGGTCCTGTCTGCCAGTCTTGCCCACGGCCGCGCGACGGTGGTCCCGGGGGGCATCGCTGACGCGGGCCGCCCTCGCCGGTGGGAGGGCGGCCCGCGCACGTCCTCTTAACGGTATGCATCCGCTTGTTCCCGGTTCGCAAGAATTTGGCTATGATCATGTGTTGTGGTGCAGGTCCTCGCGGACGCCGACAACCTCATGCGCCGGTGGATGAGCGTGACGATGGCCCTCGTCGCCGGCTATCCGTGCGTGGTCACCGTGGCGGGAGCGCCCGCCAGGCTGGCGAGGGTGACCTGGCCGCCGGGCAGCACGGTCGTGGCGGCCGTCGGCTGGCAGCGCGCGGATCTCGTCCTCGCCAGCGCCTACCGGCTGAACGACCAGCCGCTGCTGCTGGTCACCGGGGACGGTGACTTCGCCCATCTGGCGAGCCGGCATCCGGGCCCGGTGGCGGTGGTCGGGGTGTTCGTCGCCCGCGCGCTGCGCGACACGGCCACCGCGATCGACCTGTCCCGCGACGGCGTCGGCCCGCTCGCGGCCTGGTTGGACAGCCGCGCCGTTCACTGAACGGTGTGACTGAGATGCTGGAGGTGACGTCGGACTGTCTGCTCCTGGGTGGGTCAGCGGGGTTTACGTCGTTGGAGGTTCTCGTCGAGGAGCTCACCGAGCAGGACGACGCCGGGAAGGCCCGGCCCGGGGTTCAACGGGATCGACACGAAGCGGTCGGGGTCGCCGAAGGCGGGTGTGCCGTCGCGGGCGCGGGTGTAGGGCACCATGCCGTATTCCACGCCGTCCTCGGTGTCGTAGGCCATCCAGACGATCACATGCCGTTCGTCGTCGTCGTCACGCAGTGGGCCGGCGTAGGGCGAGCGGACGCGGATCGCGTCGTCGGAGTCCGTGAGGGGCACGGGGGTGCTGATCATGGGAACGGCCAGGACCAGCCGGTCGAGGCCGACGGTGTCGGCCTCGCTGGCGACACGTCGCTCGAATTCCTGCGCTTTGAAAGGGTCCCGCAGGTATGCCGAACTACTCAACGTGATATCAGAGTCACCTTCTAGTACGACAAGCGCGGGTTGATCTCCCTTCCGCAGGGCTTCCTGGACCTGCCTGACGACATCGTCGAGAAGGACGTGGGACTCGACGTTCATGGCGGTGTTCTCCGGGTCGGGTTGGGGGATGGGACGGCCGGGGCCGGGACGCCCGCTGTGGCGCCCCGCAGGGGTGACCTATCTCCAGTCTGATCGCGTCTCCAGTCTGATCGCGCTAGGGCCGGGTCGCCGCGGCGAGGGGCAGCGCACGCCCGCGGTCCCGGTCCAGGAAGCGGGGTCGTGTCGGTTCACAATCGCGTGATTTTGTCATGGGTGACGGTGACCGGCCCGTCCCGCCCGAGGTCGACCGTGACCCTCTCGCCGTCGATGGCGGTGATCCAGCCGAGCCTCCAGATCTGGCCGTCGCCCACCGGCACCTTGACCGCGGTACCGATCACCAGGGCGTCCTTCTCTGCGCTCATCGTCACGAGCCTTTCTGTGTATGTAGTGGGCGCGGGCGCACGGGGGTCAGCGGTCCCAGGGCTCGGCGGGCAGGTGGCCGGTCGGTGCGGCCATCGCCGCCTCGACCGCGTCGCCCCAGCTCCGGCCGTCGGCCTCTGCGCGGTGCGCGACGGTGAGGACCGCGAGGGCGCGGGCGGACAGGGTCCAGCCCAGCGCGGTGAACAGCTCCGCGGCGTCGGCCAATGCCAGGGCGGAGGCCAGGACGGCGTCGGCGCGTAGGTCGGCCGCGAGATGACCCAGCAGCAACGTCGGATACCCGTGCTGGAACAAGGAAACGATGCCCGGCGGCCAGCCCGGTGGCGCCGTCATCCCGGCGGGGAGGCGGGTCATCAGGTGCTGCAGGACGGCCCGGACGGCGTCGTCGCCCAGACGCCGGTCGGGCTCGGTGTCGGGGTCCTGTGCGGCGAGCCGCACCGCGACGTCGACCGCGTCATCCCAGGTCCAGCCGGCGTCGGCCAGCCGTTGGGCCTCGTCGGCGAGGGTCGCGGCGCGGCGGGTCAGCGGATATCCGAGGGCGCTGTAGACGTCGGCGGCGGGTTCGAGGTTGAGCAGGCTCGTCGTCCCGACGGTGGCGCCGAGGTCGGCGAGCACATGGCCGTGCAGGCAGACCGGCGCACCGGTGGGGGCGAAATAGGAACGGAAACCGGCGGGACGCTGCTGGACGGTGGCGGGTCCGTGCCGGTCGAGGACCCGGCGCAGCCGTCCGTACAGTTCGGCGTAGCCGATCGGGTGCGGGGATGCGGGCACGGTGCGTCTCCTTCCTGGAAGTGGGGCGGACGACGGGCAGGCGTCCGTGGGGACGGGCGACGCCCGGAGCCGCCGCGCGGCGGCTCCGGGCGCGCCGGAGATCGGCACGGGCGTCGTCCCGCGCGGTGTCCTACGGTGATCAGTCGGTGCCGGGCGTCCGCCACGACGCGGGATGGCCGTGCCGTGGCGTCGACAAGCCGGCGCGACCGCGGCGGCGCAGCCGGGTCGGCTGCCTTTGTCAGCAATCGCCCACGCTGGGTCGTTGAGTGCTGCTACAGTGCCTCCCGACGGACTGATCCGCTGGCAGGGGGGAACCTGTGGCAGAGAGCTTTGCGGAAGCACCTGTGTGGCCCGTGGTGATGGAAACGGTGCACGCGTTCATCCAGAATTCGACGTTAGGGACGCCCGGTAAGGTGTTCATCGACAACGCGTTCGCGGATCTTCTGAAACTGACTCCGGAAGGACAGCGGAAAACAAAGGACGAATGGAAGCCACCGGGCTGGAAGCCGACCGGGAAACCAATGGCAATGAATTCCTGTACCTATTTCCCGGAAACGAACAACCGGGCCGGGTACATCGGCGACGGCGTGGCGCTGTTCATCAACGCGAAGTCCTTCTACGGTGTGTGTAACGACTTCGCATGGGTGGTAACCAGTATTCTGGTGACCCGCACGTTCACCGGCCGTCTGCGTTCCCAGTCCGCCTTGCTGCCACCGGGGACGCAGGTCGAGGTTTACGGTATTGAAGGACAGCAGGACGCCAAGCACGTGTTCACCGTCGTGAACCGGAACGTCAAGCGTCACCCCGAAAGGGGCGCCGACGTGACGGAGGGTGACTTTACTCAGTGGGGCGACAACTGCTTCGTCGTCGATCAGTGGTACGGTCTCCAAACCGGAACCAGCCCGGTGAAGTCATTCACGCCGGGTCCCTACTACGACAAGGATTTCATCGACTGGTGGACCATCCTCCTGGCCAGGACGAACCCGGAGGGCACCAAGAAGCTGAACAAGCTTCAGTCGAAGGCCGCTTTCACGGCCGGTGAATTTCCCCTGTAGGACCTGTCGGCTGTCCGTTACCGGTACCAGCGGTTTCGGCGGCATGGTTGTCTGGGCCGGCATCGCCGGGGGGAGAGACCCGGTCGGTCTCGTGTGAGAACGAGGATTTCGGCGATCGGCATGATACGGAGTCGGGTGAGGTCGACGGCGGCCCCGGGCTGGGTCGACGGGGTCGCGGACCCGTTCCGGATCTGCCTGGTGCCCTTGCGCATCCGGTAGCCGGCGGCGTTCCAGGCGCTCCGCGGGCGGACGTCGGTGGTCTCCGGACACCGCTTCACGATCACGATTTGGTTGTTGAGGAACTCCTGAGATATTGGCTTTTCACACCAGAAGGCCAGCATTCCATTCACCGGCGGACCAGCAGCATCAGCTTTCGGTGGGCCTTGTCCTTGACCTCATCGTCGACGCCGTCGAGCAGCCGGGCGCCGCGAGCCCCCAGCTCATTGCCCTTCAGCGCGCCGCTTGGCCTGATCGTGGCGTAGTGGTCGACGTAGTCGGTCACCGCGCGTTCCGCGGCGTAGGCGGTACTACCGACCCTCGCGGACTCCTTCTCGAAGAGGCCCACGACGGTGTCACCCCGTTCGTCGCCCCGCTGGCGGGTGAGCGTAGGAGCGTCATCCTTGACGGGCCACAGCTCGTCGAGGAGCGTCCGAACCTCGTCGATGGTGGCGTCGGTACGTGCGAGGAGGGTCTCTTCCGCCGCGAACTGCTCGTAGTACCGGTGCGACAGACCCAGCGACCTGCGCGCCTCCTCCATCCGGTCGCTGGCGGTCGCAGTGTGACGGACCGTCCACTTCGTATAGGCGTCGCGCACGGCGAACCGCTCGGTGTTCGCGCAGACGGGCCGCCAGGGCGTCACGGCCACCGTGAACGGTGTCGATCCGTCATGGGAGTTCAGCGCCGCGACGAACGGAATGATCTCGTCGTTGATGCCCTCGGCGTCGACCATGACCGTGTCCGGCAGGCGAAGCGAGACGAAGGTACGCCGTCCCCCGCGCAGCGCCCCCGCCGACTCGAAGACGACACCGAAGTTCGCCACGAGGTCCTGGAGGAATGCAAACGACGCACGATTCTGCATCGGGTGGTAGACCTTGCCGACTACACCCAGCGCGGCGCCGGTGTCCTCGCGGACAGTCACGAACTTGTCCTCGACGACCCGCAGACCGCCGTGCCAGAGATACCGGGTTGGCCGAAGGGAGACCTCCCAGCCGATGTGGGCAAGGCGGAGAACCTCATCCACATCCGAGATCCCACCGGGGATGACGGTGCCGAGGCCGTGCCATGCGGGCGTGGTCGTGTAGAGAGCGGCCTCGCCCGAGGTCATGTCCAAGCCCTCGCGTCCGAAGACCTCGCTCTTGTCGGCATATACCCACGTGCCGTCGTCGCGCCGAGTCGCTCCGCCGCGCTCGATCGTCGCGCGACGCTCAGTGAACATTCGTTCGTTAACGTCGGTTGGTGTGGACATGGATGCATTCCTTTCGTGGGTGGGAACCGAGCCGGCGTGGAACCGTCGTTTCTGTCCGTGAATAGGTGCTTCTCATGGGGTTGCGGCGGAGCTCGCCCATCTCTCCGACCCCCGCCGACCCCTATTTCAGGAAGTTCGGATCTCTCGGGGTGCCGGTGCGGTACTTCCGTCGCCGGCGACGGGACTCGATCAGTTGGCGCCAGCCGTCGCTGGTCATCAGGGCGTCGAGGGAATTAAGTGCGGCAGGTGGATCTCCCGCCAGACCCTGGCGGTCTGCTCGGGTCCGCAGTCGACCGTCTGCCCGTCCATGTACGTGGCGGAGACCATGTCATTTCCCCACCGGATGTAGGAGACTTCGGCCGCGTTCTCGTGGCGTCGGGGCAGGCTCAGTGGGGGTATCGGTCCCCTCGCCGTAACGCCCACGCCTGGCCGCCGTGCGGCCGGGATGACGGGCCTGCCTCGGTCGGGCGTCGAAGCCCGCGATGCGCGGTGCGGGGTGCGGGGATCAGGCGGTCCGGGACATCCGGTGCAGGGGTGATTCCGGGACCACGGCCCGCGTTCCGCCGTGCCGTCCCGGCGGGTGTTAGCGCGCGGGCTGTTCGTCGGGACGGCACCACGTCGACCGGCCGTTGTCGTGCTCGACGCGTTCGTAGCCGAGTGCGTCGGCCCATTCCCGGCACGTGTGGCAGCTCAGCGTGCAGCGTGCGCAGCGGTCGCTGACGAGAAACTCTTCCCACCGCTTTTCGTTCGCCGACCGGGAGGACCGGCTGTACGTCCAGTCGCCGATTTCCCCGGAGAGGATGTCGCGTAGCGCACTGAGGACGCGCACGATCCGGTTCGGGTCGTACGTCGGCGCGGTGTGGTCGTGCATTCGGTTCTCGGACAGTGCCGCGTGGCGTTCATATCCGGTGCCACTGACCGGCCAGAGAAGCGCGCGGGCGTCCGCGCGGTCTTCCTCGGTCACCGGACCGCCGGGGTTCTGCACCTGCCGTCCGTAAGGCTCGGCCGGGGACGGGGACGTCGGTGCCCGGCGGGGACGGCTCGCCATGGCTTCACCTCCTCCTCTCTACGGGGATGCGGCGCTCGTGATCGCAGGCGTCACGAGCGGGGCCGATCGTGGTCTGGTTCGGCCGATGCAGGTCGGCCGGCGGCCAGCCAGGCGCTGACGAGAGTCATCGCCCGGTTGTCCCGATACAGGTCCGTGTCGTTGTCTGACAGCCCGGTCATCCCGTAGGACTCGCGCGCCTGGATTAGGTACTCGTTCGCGTCGACCCACTGGTGGAGAGGGCGCTGAACGAGCGCACACCGTCAGGGACGATCCCGGCGGCGATGTCACGGACCACCAGATTCTTGATCGAGTCGGCAAGGGTCTGGTCGGTGACGTGCGGCGCCGGCAGGCCGTCCGGCGTCATGTCGGGTCCGCGAACTCGACCGTGCCGAGCCCGTCGCCGGCGCTCTCGTCCAGGTGACCGTCGGGCAGAACGGACGGATCGACGACGACCGCCGGGGCCTGGCCGCACCGTTGGCCGGGGTCCCGTTGACGTGTGGTGGTGACGCTGCATGCTCCGGGCTGCCTGGCTGTGGCGAAGCGGATCATCCAGCCGTGGGTGAGATCGTCGAGGATGACTCCGTCGACTGCCGCGAGGTTGGCGACCTCGTCGGTGGTGACGAGCCAGAGTTCGCGGGCCGTGTCGTCGGCGTCTCTCCATGGGTGTCTTCCTCGGATGTCGCGGCGGGTCGGACGGGCTGCGCGTAGCTGGTCGTCGGTCGCGACGGTGCGGCAGAAGTGGGCGAACAGGGCGGTGCTCGCGGGGTCGTCGAACAGGTCCACGAGCGTGTGGACCCAGGCGCGGGGCACCGGTTCCGGCACGTCGTCCGGTAGGTCGTGGGCCGCATGCCAGGCATCGACGTCGGCCAGGGTGACCGTGCCGGCAGCGAATTCGTCCAACGGCGGAACCGTGCTCATCGGACCAGTTGGGCCGGCGGGTTCAGCGGGACCCATACCGCCGGTGGGGTTGGGCTGTCCTGTTCGGCCTGGATCAGTTCGCGTATCTGCCCGGTCAGGTAGTCGTCGTCGGCGGTGCGGCCGAGAGACGGGTCGTCCGCCCAGACGACCGAGTCGACCAGGGTCGTGGTGTCCACGACGACACCGCCGAGGCTGTCGGTGGTGTACAGCTGTCCGCAGTGGGGACACTCGACGACAGTCATGAGCAGGTACGCCGACCATGTTCCGTCCGCGAAGTGCGCGTGCTCGTCGGCGACGACCTCGGCGTCACCCAGTGGCGAACGGTAGTACTCCTGATCTTCGATGAGGTAGACCCCGACCCGGGTAGCGGTCGCGGTGATCGTGGACATGGCTGTCTCCCGAAAAGTGAAACCGTGAACGAGGCAAGGGGCTCGCGGCGGCACGGTGCGCCGCGCCGCCGCGCGGTTGATCGGTTCAGTCGGAGGGGGACGACGCCTCGGCGTGGTCGGCGGCGGACCGGCGACCGAGCACCTTGTCGTACGGCACGCGCCAGGTGTCATCGGGAACGAACGGGTGCGCGATCGTCAGGGACTGCTGGTTGACCCGCAGCACCGTTTCCCACCCGAACGACGACCGGACACGATCACCGCGGTGGAAGTCGGCCGGGCGCCAGATTTTGACGCCCGCCGCTTCCTGCTCGGCGACGTGCGCCGTCCAGTAGGTGATCTCGGCGTCGCGTTGGACGATGTCCGCTTCGATGCGGGCTCTCCACTGCGGGTTGGGTTCCG
>NZ_CAUVXI010000178.1:7992-11744 GCF_963555845.1 Protofrankia sp. Cas8
TCCCGCACTGTTCGGCGCGGCGGGCCGCCGTAGCGAGCGCGCGCTGTGCGACGCGCTGGTCGGTTTCCAGCTTTCGGATGCGGCGCAGCGTCCGGGGAACGTTCTCCCGGTGTTGCTGGTAGCGGGCCGCCGTGTCGGCGCGGCCCGCGTGGTAGTTGGCCTTATCCGCTTCCTCGACCGAGGCGTGTTCGTGGCCGTCTGCACGGGCCAGGTCTCGGCGGTGCCGACCTTCCGAATGGTGGCCGACCAGCACCGGCTGTCCGGGCGGAATGTGGTCGCGGATGGCGCGGGCCGCCTCCCAGCGGGCGTCGGCGCGGGCCGCCGCACGCCCGGCGGCGTCAGCGTGGTAGTCGGCGCGATCTGCGGCCCGCTGGCTACGGGACGCCTCGACCGCCGCGATGTCGATGATCGGCGTCTCGTCGATCTCGACCGTGACCGGGTATCCGGCGGCGCGCAGCGCGCCGGCCAGCTCGTTGATCCGCCACGTGTCCGCGCGTCGTCCGCGGCTGTTGCGCCAGAACCAGGCTCCGTCGTCGCCGATGTGGTCCGACCAGCGGACCCGATGCCGCTTGAAGATCGGTGACAGCGTCGGGTAATCGGCCCGCGTGGTGCCGTCGATCAGCGTGCCGGCTGCCCGGCTGTGCCGGATCGTGATCGTCCTGTGGCCGGTGTGCTCACCAGATTCCTGTGTGCTTTCCATGTTTGTCTCCCTGTATGCTTCGTCCTTTCCAGACCTGTTTGTTAGCTTCTGGCCTGTTTCGGCCGGTTATGTCCGCCAGGTGTGGATGATGCGGCCGGCTGATCCGGCAAGGCCGGAATGTCGTGCCGCGCCGGCTCGTCTGCTCAGCCGACGGTGAAGCCGACCCGCCCGGACAGGGACAGCGGTTCCGGGCACATGATCGTGCCGTTGGTGATGCGGCGGGCGTCGTCGAAGTCGAAGTCGTGGGCCGCGGTGTTGCGGCGGAACGCCCACGAGCCGTCGGCGGCGTACCAGTCGCTGTCGCAGCTGTCGCACACGGCGTGGCAGGTGTAGACGTCGGAGCCTTCCCGGATCGCGTAGCGCAGGGCGTCGGTGTCGACGCCGTCCAGCGGGCCGGCGTACACCACGCCCACATCGCGCTGGCGGAAATCGCCCACGGTGCCCTGCACGTAGGTCCCGGGCCAGACGACACCGGAATGGTTGACGATGTCCCACTGATCGGCGGGCCCCAGCTGGCCGCGTGTCCACCGGTACACGACCGTGACCACGCAGAACGGCCGGAGCACGCGCAGCGCGGTCAGAGCGCGCCCTTCGTCGAGGTAGGTGTCGTCGCTGGTCTCGTACGCCAGATCATCAAATTCCAGGTAGCCGAGTTTCTCCAGCTCGCGGAGGGTGTCGGTCTCCTCCAGACAGTCCGGCCCGTCGACGCTGCGGGGGCCCACATCCCCACGGCGGATCTTGGTGAAGGCGTCCGCCACGTAGACGCTGGTTGCGGTGTCGACGCTCCCGGGCCGCGCGGCCCGGCGGAGAATCGTCGCTAGGGCCGGGGCGTCGGCTTCCCGGACGCTGTCCAGGATCGCGCGCACCGTGTCCGTCGCGTCGACACTGATCGATCCCGAGGCGAGGCACGTCGGAACGTCCATTGTTTCTCCTTCCAACGGGCTCCTGCCCGGTCCGCTCGCGGTGGCGTCCGCGGCTTATCCGCGGCGCGGTGTGTCCAGGTCGCGGATCAGCCGGACGGCACCGATGTCCGTCACGGGATGGGGTTCGCGGGTCGCCTTCCAGCGGACACGGACAATGGACCCGGATGCATAGGTAGCGAGGATGGTTCCGGTTCGCCCGTAGACGACGTCCCGTACCCGCTCGCCGGCCCGAAGCCGGATGACGACGCGCGGGATGACGGCCCGCATCCGGCGGTCCTGTTCCAGGAGCGCGAGACCGAAGCTGTGGGCGTATGCGCCGCTGTCGACTGTGAGCCAGTCGGCGTCGAGTCGGCCGAATGCGCCGGTAGCGTGGGTGATCGCACACGAGTGACCGTGGTAGACAATGGCGATGACGCCTTCGGCCGGGACGACAAGAATGTCACCGTCGTGGATCGCGTCGTGGTCGAGGGCCGCGCGGCGCGCTTCCCCGGTGGTGCTGAAATGGTGAACGTGGCTGTCCATCGGGCCGCCTTTCCCTGTGTTCCCGCGACCGGTACGCCGTCGGAGTTGGCAGCGCGGCGCGATACCCGCCGTCGTGCTACCGGTTCGACGCGACTGAGCCGGCGGGTGTGCGGTTGTCACCCCTTCGCCGGAGGTCTCCTCATCGCACGGCCCGTCCGCTAATTGCTCGTGTAAATGCGGTCCTGACCGTCCCGGAAGAATCCGGCCTCACCCAAGGTGACCGGGAAACTGAAGGGGCGCGCGTCGTCATCCAGAAGCTGGACCTGCAAGTGTCGGCGGTCCGAAGTGGTCACCATGCAGCGCATCCTTTTTCCGGCGACTCGCAGGTGCATGCACACTTCGGAGTACGGCAGGACAACGGTTGTGGTCTCGCCTGGTTCCACATAGTGGATCATCATCGTGTCCCGGTTTCTTGTGGAGCAGAGGAGAGTCAGAGCAGGCTGAAAGTCCAGGAGTCGCAGTCGTCTTCCTGTCCGGCGACTTCCAGAACGATGTCTCCGTACGCCTGCGCCTGAGCGTGCAGCCGGTCACCTTCGGGGCCGTATCCGCGATCCCACAGCCCAACACCGGCGCCCTGACGCGACAGGACATAGTCGCGGCCCAGGTCTTCGGGAGTGGGTGCCCGGTCGCCGAGACGTCGGGCGAGAGCGACGATGTCCCCGATTCCGTGCAGCAGGAAATCCTCGATATCCGCACAGGCTTCCTCGTCGAGGAGTTCGATTTCGGTGCCGTCGCACCCGGCACCGCGCAGATTCGTTGTCCGGTCGGGGTCCCATTCGACCAGGGCACCCTCGATCAGCTCACCGACCACCCCGAGTGTGAACCGGGTCAGGTAGTCGGGTAAGACAGTGTCGCATACGGCCATAGCGCATATTCCCCTTTCGATTCACGTCCACGGGCTGTGCGTGGCCAGATTGCGCCGCGCGATTCCCTGGTGTCGCGACGTCGTCATGCTGTACCAGGTGTCGGGTGTCACGACGCGCCCGGTGCCGGTCACCCAGCCGATGGGCGTCCCGTAGCTGGAAACCAGGTACTCGATTCCACTGTTGTTTTCGTCGGCCCGGTACGCGCGAACCCAGTCGTCCGGAAGCCTGCCCAGGTAAGGGCCGACCGGCCACCGTTCCCCTCGCAGGGAGCCGGCGTCGAATGTCTCGCGTCGGGCGATGTTGTCGCCGGCGTTTCGGATCAGCACCTTGGTGGACATGGTCCCCTTCCCGGCTGTGACGGTCTGGCCTGCGATGGGCCGTCAGCCCACGCACGCACGGCTGAACGGCCGTGCGGCGGGCACGGGCATATGCCCATGCCCAACCACGGCCCGTCAGAACGGCGCCATCGTGGGTCCGGTCAGCCGACGTGCAGGATCAGGCGGAGACCGACCTCGGCGAAGTGCCCGATCCCGATCAAGGTGACCAGGTGGGCGGCGGATGCGAGCGTGGTGCCGACGGTGTCGTAGATGTCGCCGATCCGCTCCCGAAGTGACGGACGCTCGAGTTGCGGACGGTGAAAGACGATCTTCTCCATCTGGCTTTCCCTTCAGAATCCGACGGTCTGACGTGGCGAGCGAAAAACGCCTGTACGGAAGAGGGAGGAAACAAACCACCCTCTAC
>NZ_CAUVXI010000179.1:0-11509 GCF_963555845.1 Protofrankia sp. Cas8
CAGTACGATCCGATGCGGTCGATCACGGAACTGAGCACGTCCATTGCCTAACGGTTTCCCTCCGGAGGCTTGCCGAAAGACCTACCCGAGAAACTGTAGATGTCCGTCGGCCTACCCTCTTCATGTCGGCCAAAGAATGGTCGTCTGACGTGAGGGCCGAACAACCCCCACTCCCGATAGCAGTGCGGGGGGCACGTTAGCAGTGTGACGCAAATCGCACGGACACCGGGGGTGCCGTTGCTACCGAACGCGCTTGTACCGCTACAAGAAACGTCGATTACGTTGAGTAATTTTACTTTAGGTTCACCAAGTGCAAGCATAATCTTTCTTCTCCGCAGCCCATGGTCCGAACGTGATGCACGTTAACGGATCATGTCAAAGCTGCGACACCCAAGGTAACATTACTGTCAACTGGGGGTTTGCAACATATCATGGAAGCAACAACAGTTGTCGGTCCGTTGAGAATTTCAGTGATCGGAACCGGCTATCTGGGCGCGACCCACGCCGTCTGCATGGCCGAGCTGGGGTTCGAGGTCATCGGTGTCGATGTGGACCCGAACAAGATCGCCCGTCTTGCCGCCGGTGAAGTGCCCTTCTTCGAGCCCGGACTGGAGGAACTGCTCCGCAAGAACCTGGAGTCCGGCCGCCTGTCCTTCACGACCTCCCTCGCGCAGGCCGCGACCGGGGCCGACGTCCACTTCATCTGCGTGGGCACTCCGCAGCACCCCGGCTCGAACTCGGCGGACATGCGTTACGTCGACTCCGCGGTCAGTGGACTGATCGCGGGCGGGCTTCGTCCCGGCTCGCTGGTTGTGGGCAAGTCCACGGTTCCGGCCGGAACCGCCGCCCGGCTCGCCGACTGGCTGGGCGCCCAGGCGCCCGGGGTAGAGCTCGCCTGGAACCCCGAGTTCCTGCGGGAGGGCTTCGCCGTCGACGACACGCTGCGCCCGGACCGGCTCGTCTTCGGCGTGCGGGCCGACGGCACGGCGCAGGAGACGCTGCGCCGGGTCTACGGATCGGTGATCGACGCGGGAACTCCCGTCGTCGTCGTCGACTACCCGACCGCCGAGCTTGTCAAGGTCGCGGCGAACGCGTTCCTCGCCACCAAGATCTCTTTCATCAACGCCATGGCCGAAATCTGCGAGGTGACCGGAGCCGACGTCACCCACCTGGCCAAGGCCATCTCGTACGACACCCGGATCGGCGGCCGCTTCCTGCACGCCGGCCTCGGTTTCGGCGGTGGCTGCCTACCCAAGGACATCCGGGCCTTCCAGGCACGCGCAACCGAGCTCGGCGCAGGTGAGTCCGTGAAGTTCCTCGCCGAAGTGGACGCCATCAACCTCCGCCGGCGCAGCCACACCGTCGCGCTCGCCACCAGGCTCCTGGGCGGGCGCGCTACCGGCAAGAAGGTCGCGGTCCTCGGCGCGGCCTTCAAGCCCAACTCCGACGACATTCGTGACTCCCCGGCACTGGCCGTGGCGAGCGCCCTGCACCAGGCCGGTGCAACCGTCGCCGTCTATGACCCGGCCGCGATCGAAAACGCCCGGCGGATGTACCCGGACCTCACGTACGCCGACAACGCCGTCGACGCCGCGACCGATGCGGACATCGTCCTGCACCTCACCGAATGGATGGAGTTCCGCGAGCTCGCCCCGGCCGCCCTGACCGCGGTCGTCTCGACCCGCACGATCATCGACGGCCGGAACACCCTCGACCCCGCCCAGTGGCGTGCCGCCGGCTGGGAGTACCACGCTCTGGGCCGGCCGTAGGCCCGTCGGCGACCTGCTCCAGCCACCCGATCCGTCCAGCCGTCCAGCCGTCCAGCCATCCGGTGTCGGTGTCGGTGTCGGCCGGAGCGTCATACCTTGATCGGTATGGCGCTCCGGCTCGGCCGCCGCTCCGACAGGCGAACGGATCGGCAGGCGAACGGATCGGCAGGCGAAACGATGCGGACAATTGCCGGGCCGGTGATCGACGAGTTTCGTCAGCAGCATCCGTACAATCACCGTGAGAATCATCTGCCGCTATAAAGATCCCGGCCGGCTCGGCGAGATCGCACCCGATCGGGCGCCGCGACAGCCGATATTCCGCGAGTCCGCCGTACTGGTACCGTAGGCGGGAGAATTTCGGAATTGACTGTGAATCTGGTGATCATACATACAGTGATCATGAGTACAGCGGCGGACCGCCGGGGGTCGACAGATGAACGATGGGAACGGATCGTACCTGCCTGACGTACCTGGCCCGTCAACCATCCGGTCAACTGACCGCGGGATCATTGTTCCATCACCGCCGGCCCGAACCCGACGGGCTGTGCTGGGTTCGGCACTCGGCCTGCTGGGCGTGGCCGCGGCGGGTTGTTCGAAGCCCAAGCATCCCTTCGACCCGGCCAGCGAGACTCTTCCACCGGACCCCGCGGCGCCATCCGGCGCCGCTACGAACGCGGCACCGCAGTTCTTCGACACCGGCGCCGCGGATTTCTTCGGCAAAGGTCTCGTTCCGGAGCAACGCGCGACCTTCGGTCTGGACCGGGCGCAGATACTGCCCTCCGACGACCCGCGTTTCCAGAAGATCGTCCGGGTATCACTGCCGGCGGGCGACACGTTCAACAACCCCGATGCCGAGGTTTACAACGACGGTAACACCTATGGCGGCTCCCAACTGTTCGTCGCTATGGACGGCCGGCCGACCTACGAGATGTACCTGCGCTACTACGTACGCTTCCCGCATGATTTCGACTTCAACAAGGCGGGAAAGCTCCCCGGATTCTACGGGGTCATCTACAACAAGGGCGAGGACAAGCGCACCGACACCGACCGAAATGGTTTCGCCAGCCGGTTCGCCTGGCGAAAGGACGGTGAGGGCATTGTCTACTCGAACACCGCCCGCCCGGACACGCCGATCAAGGTCTCCGGCAAGAAGACGTGGACGTGGGAGACCGGCAAGTGGATCTGTGTCGAGCAAGGCGTCCGGATGAACTTCGAAACCGTCTCCCAGGGGCTGCTGGCGGTCTGGATCGACAACAAGGACACTTTCAAGGAACACGGCTATAACCCGCGTATCTCCGACAAGGTCCGCATCGGTGGCATCATGTTCTCGGCCGTGTACGGCGGTGGGGACCGGTCATTTGCGCCCAAGACGGATACCACGATCGATTTCGCCGCCTTTGCCATGGCAGAACAGCGAGTGGGTCCCCTGCCCGACCCTTCGCGCTGAGATCCACCCCCTGTTGCGGGGTGCGCCGATTTCGGGCACACGGCGTGCCGTACAACTACACGGGGCGACATCCACGGTAGAACGTCCTCCATCCGCATGTGAGTAATCCATGGTCCTGGAGGCGTCATGTTCCCGGTTGCCCCGTTTCACCCCGAGTCAATCAGATTCACCGTGCGGAGACGACAGGTCCGCCGACGGAGCCTCGTCCGGGGCGTCGCACTGGCGATGGGCCTGCTGGCCACATTCGCGGCCGTTTCCTGGGGCTCACCCGCGGTCGCCCAGACGCGGGCCGGGACTCCACTGCCCGCGACGCACTGGTACATGGTCCCCACCGCCGCCAACGGCTGCCAGCTCAACCTGCGGTCCGGTCCGGCAACCGGCTACCGCCTGATGGCCCACCTTGGCGGTTGCGCGAGCGGACCGTGGTGCTGGTACCAAGAGCGTGACTGTGCCCGTGGAACGGTGGACGAGGTGATCGGCGGGCGCTACACCTGCCTCGACGGGCAGCGCCGCGCCGTCACATCGGATCGCTGGACAGTCGTGGCGCTGACCAGCTCCAGGTGGGCGTATGTCGCATCCCGCTGCGGGTGGGCACGCCAGCTGTGACCGACTGGGGCGATGCCAGCGAACCCTTCAGGTGCTAGCGAACCCTTCAGTTCACTGATAGTTAGCACGTTGCCACAGAGATGACTACCAAGTGCTTATCGGACGCTACGAATAGTGGTAAGACGTACGGTGACAACGGCGTCACACGTAAGGAATCCGATGATGACCACGGTTCGCCCTCTCGGCGGCAGCGCAGTGGAGAACCTCGCTGCCGCCCACGCTCATTTCACGGCAACATACGACCTGGGATTTGTCGGTCTGTCCTATCTGCTGGCCGCCGTAGGTTCGTTCGCGGCCTTGGCGAGCGCGGCCCGCATCCGCGCGACCCGCGGCGGCAGGCGACTGCGGTGGATCACAGTCACCGCAGTGGCGCTCGGCGGCGGAGCGGTCTGGTCCATGCATTTCGTCGGCATGCTCGCCTATCATATCGGACCGGACATCACGTTCAATTTATCTGAAACACTGCTGTCCCTGGGTATATCCATCGCCGGTGCCGCCCTCGGCCTCTGCGTCGTCGGGACCAACCCGTTCAACACGACCCGGTTGATTACCGGCGGGGCGTGCACCGGATTTGCGATCACAGCGATGCATTACACCGGCATGGCGGCCATGCGCACATCGGGAACCGTGACCTACCGAATGCCGGTCGTCGTCCTGTCCGTCCTCATCGCGGTGTTCGCGGCCACCATGGCGTTCTGGATCGCCCTGCACGGTGTAGGTCGCGGGCCTGGTCCACTCGGACTTCACCGAAGCGCCCGGGCCGACCTCCAGACGTCGTCGGAGGATGGCACCTTCCTCGGTTCCCTGGGCGGTGCCCACCACGTCATCACAGCGTCCGCAGTGATGGCCCTGGCCGTATGCACGATGCACTACACCGCGCTGGCGGCCACCCAGGTCACACCCGAGCCCAGCCTGCGCCCCCCGCTTGGATTCGATCCGTACTCGCTCGGAATCCTGACGACCTTCGGATCATCGATCATCCTGTTGTTCATCATTTTCGCGGCGCTCGGCGGAGTCGGCGAACCGGAGCTCGTCATTCGGCGCATCAGACCGAAAGGGGGGCAGCGGCCGTCCCGCGTCCACCGGGATCCCGCCGGCCGGGGTTCACCTGACGAGCGGTTCTTCCTCGACAAACCAGCCGGGATCAACGTCGATGAAATCGCCTTTGGACGCGGTCGGACCGTCCATACCCCCGCGAAGCAGCCGGCCACGGCAACGCAACGCCCCTCGGGGCTGCCGCGCCGACGCTGATCCGAGGGTCAGCGTCGCGGCGCCCGGCCAGAGCGGGTGGACCGGGCGGCAAGCCCTGGCTGGCACTCCGCCAGATGCGTGTCAAAACCGTTCAGGTCCTGCCAGGTGACATGGCAGACCCGGCAGTGAGTGGCGTCCGGGTCGGTCCATCGGGCGCTGCAGCCACCGCATGATGCAGTCACCGGTAGGTCACGGCCTCGGGCCGGCTGACCGGCATTGCGGATCGGCAATGGCAGCATCGGCTGGGCCCGCCGCGGCGCGCGGGTTGACGGGGTTTGGCGTCGGATCGGCACCCGGTCATCCTGTCTCAGAACGTGACAACCGTCGCGCAACCTTTTCCGACGGGTGTGGCAACGAGACTCAACGCCTCCCGCCAATACCATCCGTACAGGAAGGACTACGCAACAGCGTCCACCGATCCTTGACGGTGGCCGCCCCAGCGAGGCCGTCGCCGACGCTGGTCAGCCATTCCCGCGGACCAGATCCGCAATATTGCCGAGAAGCTTCCGCCGCCCGTCCCTGACCTGGTAGAGGTAGATATCACTACCCAGCACGTCGCCGGTCGCACTGAATTGTATTTTTTTCGTGATGCCCTCGAACGCGAATCCCCTGATAAAGTCGGTATTACGGAAGGTGTTGACAACCGACTGACGGGTGACATGTCCGCCGAGGCCCTTCAGGACCTGGATGACGACCCCGACGGCATCGTAGGCGTCGGCGGCGTAGAAATCCGGCTCCGTACCGGGGGAAGTAAGCCTGGCGTAGGCTTCGACGAACCGCTCCGCCTCCGCACTGCGCGGAAAAATCCCGGCGACTTCACGACATGGACAGGTGAGATAGACACCTTCGACATTTTCCTTTCCCGCCTGCCTGATCAACAGATCCTGGTTACTGCCGTCGCCGCTCATTATCGAGCCCTTGAAGTTTCGGCTCCGGAGAACCTTGATAACCTCGGCGAACTCCGCCGAGTAACCGGCGTAGTAGACCAGGTCGTACGAATTCACATCCAAAGGAATCTTCGCGTAGTCAGCGCCCGAGGTGACTTTCAGGACGGTCGTGGCGACCGTCAGTTTTTTTTGCTGGCGGATTCTTTCGAGGTGTTTTCCCAGCTCTTCGGCGAGACCCTGGCCGTACGGATTGCTGTCATCAGAAACCAGCAGGATCTTCCGGGCCTTGAGTATCACCGTCATGTACTCCGCGGTCTGCGGCCCCTGCGCCGTATCCGGCGGAACAATCCGGAAGAAGGTGTGTCCAGCCAGATCCAGGTCTATCAGCCCCGGCGCGGTGGCCGACGGGCTCACGGCCACCAAGCCGGCATCGGAGTATTTCAATATGCTGGTCTCCGCCGGCCCGGAGAAGGTGGGGCCGATGACGGCCACGACACGCTGATTGTCGATGAGTTCCTGGGCGGCGCGGGCACCCTCCGCCGCCAGGCCCTGGTCGTCCGACTCGGCTATCGCCAATCTGAAGGGAAGATCCGGATCGTCGTTCGCAACATTGACAGCGGCCTGAGTGCCCAGGAGCATACTGCGACCGAGCGCGGCGTTCGCACCGCTCAACGCACCCTGGAAACCAATCACGTACGTGGGTTTCACGACCGGTCCGGGATCATCCACAATGGATGGGATGGCGGCGGCCAGGATTGCAATCACCGCAAGTGCGCCCAGGCTGGTCACTATCCGAACACGGGGCCGCCACCGACGAAAAACCCTACCGGGTCCGCCCTTTCTCTTTTCTTTCTCCTCTTCCTTCTTGCCCAGAGTCGACGGGTCCGATTGGGCCGGCAGCGGCTCCGACGGAATGATCTTCAGGACGGCCGTGTCGACGGACACGGTAAGGCGCAGCAGCCGCTCGACCGCCTTTTCCCGCTCCGGCCCGAAGACCTGGTCGCGAAGGATCTCGGACAGCAGATTCTGCGGCTCCTGCTCCAGCGCATGATCCTGCAACAGTCGGTGTAACAGCTCCCCGGTCAACGGCCGCTGCTCGGGATCCTTGTGCAGCGCCGCGGCGACCAGCGGGCGCAGCCCGCCATCCAGATCGGTGAGGTCCGGCTCCTCATGCACGGCGCGGTAGAGCAGCACATCCCGCGGCCCGTCCCCGTGCGGTCGCCGGCCGGTGCCCGCATACGCGATCAGGCCGCCCCAGGCAAAGACGTCCGCAGCCGGAGTGACGCTGTTGTAATTCTTGATCTGCTCCGGTGCCATGAACGCCGGCGTGCCGAACAGGCCTGTCTGCTGGGTGGCCGCGGTCGTGGCGTCCACAGCACGGGAGACCCCGAAATCGATGATTCTCGGGCCCAACGGGGACAGCAGCACGTTCGACGGCTTGAGATCGCAGTGCACGATCCCGGCGTCGTGAATAGCGATCATCGCGACCACGACCGCCACCGCGAGTTGATGAAGCTCAGCACCTGCGAGCGGACCGCGGCGCTCGACCGCCGCACTGAGCGTCGGACCGTCCACAAATTCGGTGACGATGTACGGCTGCTCGGCGTCGGCATCGACGTCCAGCACCGGAGCGGTACAGAACGGCATGACCTGCCGAGCGTTCCTCGCCTCCCGCCGGAACAACGTGCGGAACGTGGGGTCGCCGGCGATCTCGGGCCGGATGGCTTTGAGGGCGACCACCCGACCGTGGGGATCCTCAGCCCGGTAGACGATGCCCATGCCCCCGGCACCGAGCCGACCGTGAAGGACGTACGGGCCAATCCGCTCCGGATCTCCGGGGGACCGCCCGGCGGGAGTGGTCACGATCGCCCGGCGGATCGGACGGCAAGAAACAGGACTACCGGCCCTGCCACAGCGCAGGACAAGCAGCAGGCAGCCGGCCCGCGCCGCCCCATCATCGGGATCCTCCTGTCGCCAATGACCCGTAGTCTGCCATCACAGCGACGCGGATTGGCCGCGGTAGGTCAGAACGGGACGTGACGGCGTACCTCGGTCCGATCAACCGCAACCGGTTCTCCGGCCCGTTCAGACGGTCAAGCCGTCAGGCGGTCAAGCGCTCTCAGGCAGAGCACTTCGAGATCAGGCAGTCGGAGAGTCGGACGAAGCGGAAGCCGGCTCCGCTCAGTCGGGGCAGCGCGGCGGCCATCCCCTTGGCGGTACCGCCAAGGGGATGGTTCATATGGCCGATGATGATGGATCCCGGTCGTGCCGTGAGAACGGCCTTCTCAACCTGGTCGGGCGGGTAGGTCGCCCCGGCATCGCCGTTGACGTCAAAGTTGACGATGTGTTCATCGAGGTCTGCCACGATACGCGTCGCGATGTCGTCGCAGTGTGCCGTGCCCGCCCGAAAGAACCGCGGCGGACGTCCGAGGAGCGCGCTCAGTTTGTCCCGGTTTCCGGCGACCTCGTCGAACACCTCGCCGGCATCATGTGTACCCATGATCCCGTAGGCGGACTGACCGGACACCGACAGCGGGCGATGTTGTGTGCCGTGGTTGCCGATCTCGAACAGCGGATCGGCTGCGAGCTCGGTGAAGACCGGACGGTTGGCGTCAATCCAGCGGGAGTTGAGGAAAAGAGTGGCGGGCACCCGCTGCCGACGAAGGAAATCGATCAGCTCCTGATCGTAACCGCTGCCGAGCGGCCCGCCACACGCATCGAACGTCAACGCGATCGTCCTGCCCGTGGTGGGCGGCAACATCGTGGTCACGCCGGGAACGTCAAGGCCCCAGGCGACAGGCCGGATGGAACCGTAGCGGGCGATCACCTCATCGCGGGTCACCCCACCCGCCACCGGTGTCGGTGTCGGTGTCGCTGTCGGGCTGGCCGGCACCGGGCGGGTCGAGGACACGGCACCCACCGACCCGGGCGGATCGGGCCGCGGCAGCCCCCGACGCCCCCGCCATGGTCGGGTGGAGACGGGCTCCGGCACGCCGGGCGATCCGCCGTGCGGCGCGGCGCAGCCAACAAGAAACGGACCGGCCACGCCAGCCGCCAGCAGTGCCCGGCGACTCAGTGGCAAGCTGTCCCCCAATGCCGATCGGCCGCGACCATGGTTACCGCTCGAACCCGAACCATCGGGGCCGGGTAGGACCAAAGGTCATGAGTATGACGTCATGAGTGTGACACAGCAGCCCGCTGTCCCGCCTGAACATGATCCTCTTGTCGAAGGTGTAACCCCGCTGGCTATCTGATGGGTGCAGGGAAACGTCGGCGACGAGACGCCGTCCCCGGTGCCGCATCTGCACGTGGTGTCCGACGACACCTACTCGGGCTGGGAGGAGATCTACCGTGACAATGCGGACCGGATGTACCGGATCATGTACGCGAAGGTCGGTAACCGGGCGGACGCCGAGGACCTGACAGCCGAGGTCTTCATGGCTGCGCTGCGTCCGCTGCGAGTCTCGGCAAGTGTCGGTGAGGTACGGGCATACCTGCTTGCGACCGCCTGCGCGGGCCGAGGCCATCCTGACGGAGTTGCCGCCGCGGTACCAGCGCATCCTCCGGCTGCGGTTCCTGGACTCGCATTCGGTCCGAGAGGCAGCGGCCGAGCTGGGGGTGAGAGTGGCCGAACGCAAAGGTCCTCCAACACCGGGCCTTGCGCTATGCGGCCGAGGTCGCCCAGAGGACGGAGAGGTGAGGATGCGCGGCGCGCGGAGGTTCATTGACGATCTGATTGGTGAACGTCGCCCGACGCCGTTCCGCGCCAAGCCCGAGGATGTCGCGCCGATACGGACGGCGATCGTGCTACGGGCCGCGCGGCCGGGCGGTGACGCGCCCCGCGCGGAGTTCATCGCGGAGCTGCACCAACGGCTGGCGTCCGCCCGGGGGAACCTGAGGGCTGTGGATCTGCAGGTGACGGTCCGGCAGGTGACGGTGCGGCTGACGGTGCGGCGGCGCCACGGCGGGCCGGAACGCGTCGGCGATTCGTGCAGGGGACGTCGGTGGCTGCCGGTGCGGCCGCCATCGGCGCCGGCCTCGAGCACCTGTGGGAGGACGGCGGCCCCGCAGCGGAAACCGTCGTTGCGGCGGGCGGCACGGTGGTGCCCAACGTCGGGGCCTGGTGGACCGTCGCGACCAGCCAGGACCTGCCGGAAGGAGGAATACGCACGTTCGACCTCGGCACTGTGACCGGATTCGTGGAACGTGTCGGCGGCCAGGTGCGCGCCGTTTCCGGTGTCTGCACACATCAGGGATGCCAGCTGGCGTTGGACGCTGCGGTGCGGCGCCTGAACTGCCCCTGTCACCGGACTGTCTTCGCCATGACCGGCGAGGTGGTGCGGTCACAGTTGCGACCGCCGCCACGGACGCTGCCGGAACTGGAAGTCCGTGAGGCCGGCGGCGTTGTGCAGATCTACGCCCCCCCGAAATCCCTCTGACGATCGGGTTCCGCCCGGCACGCCGTAACCGGACGCCCTATCTACAGGTGAGCGGTCTGCACAGGAATCGACCACGACACGACTGACCACGACAAGAAGGCCCGGATAACGGGCCGGACAGGGACGTAATGACAGGGTTTTCCACTGGCCGGTACTGCACGAGACGTCTGGTGACTGCCGCGGTGCTGACGGCGGGAGCAACCGTGCTCGCAGCGTGCGGTGGGTCCACGCAGAACGCACCAAGCACGCCAAGCACGCCAAGCACGCCGACGGCGCCGGCCATGTTTCCATCAAGAACTTCGCGTTCTCACCGGCGACGGTGACCGTACCGGCTGGCACCACGGTCATCTGGACAAATGAGGACTCCGACGCACACACCGTCACCGACAAGGGCGGGATGTTGCATTCCCCGACGTTGGATACCGGGGCCACCTATCAGTACACCTTCACCACGCCCGGCCAGTACTCCTACCTGTGCTCCATCCATCCTTTCATGCTGGGCACGGTGGTGGTGACGCCATGAGCAATATCCGCCCGGGTATGACACGCAGGCAGCGCCCAGGATAGGCGCGGCAGCCTTTAAGTAACTCACCCGTCCTGCGTACGACAGCCGCGGTGCTTGCCGCCGGCGCGCTCGGCGGTTTCATCCTGTCCCGGACGGTCGGCGTCTTCGGGTTCGTCGAACGTGGTCTGCAACCCTCGCCTCAGGCAATCGCCAGCATCCTCCTGGAAATCGCGACCCTGCTGACGCTCGCAGTCCCCATCGCCGGCCACAGGTGGCCAGTCCGCAGCGTAATCGGCCAGCACCGCCCGGCCGGCTGACCGCACCAGGACCGCCCCAGGACCGCCCCAGGACCGCCCCAGGACCGCCGACCGCACCAGGGCCGACCACTCCCCGCTATCACGTGCTCTCAGGGAACGCCGCCGAAGAGATCGTCTCCGGGGTTATCTCGCTTGTCGTGGATCGTGCGGCGGTAGGGGTTGCGTCGGGGGGTGCGGGTCGGGTCGATCCATCCCGAGGGGATCCATTCGGGGATGCCGTCGGCACCGATCCGTACCTGCCAGTCACTGTGATGTGACATTCGGTGGTGCTGGCCGCAGGTCAACACC
>NZ_CAUVXI010000180.1:0-11298 GCF_963555845.1 Protofrankia sp. Cas8
GTGTGCGGCTGGAACACCCGGTGCTGTTCCGCGGCGGACAGCCGCGCGTACAACGGCACGATCTCGGTATCGCGCTGCGCCCGCTTTGTCAGGGCGTCGGCGGTGTCCCGGATCTCGCGTTCACCGCTGAGGAAGACCAGGATGTCGCCGCGGCCCGCCGCGCACAGTTCGTCCACCGCGGCTGTTATCGCCTCTGTCTGGTCGCGTTCGACCGCCTTGACGGTGGTGGCCCGGCCGCTCCTGCCACCGGTCGGCGCCACGATCGCGGTCGGCGGCGCGGCCGGGTCGGTCTCCACCACCAGCGGTCGGTAGCGGACCTCCACCGGAAAGGTCCGGCCGGTGACCTCGATCACGGGCGCGTCGCCGAAGTGGCGGGAGAAGCGCTGCGGGTCGATGGTCGCCGAGGTGATGATCACTTTGAGGTCGGGTCGGCGTGGCAGGAGCTGCTTCAGGTAGCCGAGGATGAAGTCGATGTTGAGGCTGCGTTCGTGGGCTTCATCGATGATCAGTGTGTCGTACTGGTACAGCGACCGATCTGTCTGGATCTCGGCCAGCAGGATGCCGTCGGTCATCAGTTTGATCAGACTGTCCCCGCCGACCTGGTCGGTGAACCGCACCTTGTAGCCGACGATCCCGCCCGGCTGCCCGTCGGGTTCGCCCAGCTCCGTCGCGATCCGCTCCGCCACCGCGCGCGCAGCCAGCCGGCGCGGCTGGGTGTGACCGATCAGGCCGCGTACGCCTCGTCCCAGCTCAAGGCATATTTTCGGCAGCTGTGTGGTCTTTCCGGAGCCGGTCTCACCGGCGAGGATCACAACCTGATGGTCGCGGATCGCGGCGAGGATGTCGTCCTTTTTCCGGCTGACCGGTAGGGCCGGGGGATAGGTGATCGTCGGTACCCGGGCGCGTCGGCGTTGCACGCGCAGTGCCGCCGCCTCGATGTCGGCGGCGATCTCGGCGACCACGGCCTGGTGGGCTTCGGGGCCGCGGATCCGGCGCGCGCCGTCGACACGGCGTTGCAGGCGGTGCTGGTCGCGCACCATGAGGTCGGGTAGTCGGTCGGCCAGGGCTGCGAGCGGAGGCATCAGGAAGCAGCGTCCAACGAAGTACGGAGAGCGGGCAAGGGGGCACGGGCACCGAACCGGTTGGTCAAGCGTCCGCCGGCGCACGGGCGGTCCCGGCGCCGTCACCCACTAAATCAGGACCAGGGCCGGTCGTGCCCGTGCGCGATGTCACTCGTGTCAGCGTCACCTGGTGGCCACGGATTCTGGCTGGCAATCATGGGTGGGCTTCTGGTTACGGGTGCCGCCGGCGGGAACAGATAAAGCCGGGTGGCGTGGGTAGGAACTCTGATGATGGATACACTTGAGGCAACGGTCCCGTATATGTGGGACGATCCGTTCGCGCTGCCACCGCTCGCGACGGTAGTGCTCGACAGGTGGGGCACGGTCACTAGTTGGAGCCCGGCGGCGCAGCGGTTGCTCGGCTACACACCGGAGCAGGTGTTAGGCCGACCTGCCATGTTCTTCCTCCACCAGCCGGTGGATGTCGTGGCGGTCTACGCGGCGGTCGATCGGTGCCAAGCCGATGGTGACTGGGGCGGTCTGCTGCCCGCCCGGCACGCCGACGGCCACCGGGTGGACGTCGGTCTGCGGGTCTGTTCCCTGATCGATTCACCCGACGGTCGCAGCTGGCTGCTGCTCGCCTCCGACGTGGCACAGACGCGCTGGTGGGGGGCGGACCTGTCGGTGCTGGACGGCCTGCTGTCCCGTGCGCCGATCGCCATGGCCGTACTGGACACCGATCTACGCGAGGTGTGGCTGAACGACGCGCTGGAGCAACGGGGCGGGATCTCCCGGGCCAGGCGGCTGGGGCGGCGGCCGATCGAGCTGATGGCGAGTCCGTCCCTTGAGCGCATCGAGGCGCAGATGCGCCAGGTGCTGAAGACCGGCGTACCCCTGTTGGACGTGGGGTATCAGGGCCGGACGAGCGGGGATTCCGATCGGGAAGTGGCCACCTCCACGTCGATCTTCCGGTTGGCCGACTCGGCCGGGCGCGTCCTCGGTCTGTGCTACGTGTCCGTGGATGTCACCGACCGCTGGCGCGCACAGCAGCGGTTGGCCCTGCTCACCGAGGCCAGCACCCGGATCGGCACCAGCCTTGATGTCGGGCTGACCGCACAGGACCTGGCCGACGTGGCCGTGCCGCGCCTGGCCGACTTCGTGGCCGTGGACCTCCTGGATTCGGTGCTGCGCAGTGAGGACCCGACCGTGCGTTCGACGGTCGGGCGGACCCCGATGCGTCGCGCCGGGCAGCAGTCGCTGCGTGCGGGTTGCCCGGAGTCAGTCGCGAAGATCGGGGACCTGGTCGTCCTGGCAGCGCCCGCAGCCCGCTACCTGGTCGCGGGCGAGGCCGTCCTGGAACCGGTGCTGGATGCCGACCGGAGCGTGTGGGTCGTCGACGATCCAGTGCGGGCCGCCAAGATCCACGAGTTCGGTCTCCACTCGCTGATGCTGGTCCCGATCCGGGCGCGCGGTGTCGTCACGGGTGTGGCCTCGTTCGTCCGATGGGCGCGTCCTGATCCGTTCGAGGCGGACGATCTGCTCCTTGCCCAGGAGTTCGTGGCCCGGGCGGCGCTGTGCATCGACAACGCCCGCCGCTACACCCGGGAGCACACCGCCGCGCTGGCCCTGCAGCGCAGCCTGTTGCCACACCGGCTACCCGGGCAGACCGCCGTGGAGGTGGCCTGGCACTACCTGCCCGCGGACGAGAGTGCGGGCGTCGGCGGGGACTGGTTCGACGTGATCCCGCTGTCGGGCGCCCGGGTGGCGCTGGTCGTCGGGGACGTGGTCGGCCATGGGCTGCACGCGGCGGCGACCATGGGACGGCTGCGCACCGCCGTGCACACCCTCGCCGGGCTGGACCTGCCCCCCGACGAGTTGCTCGCCCGCCTTGACGACCTTGTCATCCGGCTCACCGACGAGGAGGACACGGCCGCGGCGACCGCCGGCCCCGCCGTGCTGGGGGCCACCTGTCTGTACGCGGTGTACGACCCGGTCAGCCGGATCTGCTCGTTGGCCAGGGCAGGTCATCCCCCGCCCGCGATCGTCCACCCCGACGGCACCGTGGCCTTCCCCGACCTACCGGCCGGTCCGCCGCTGGGCCTCGGTGGCCTGCCGTTCGAGGCGGGTGAGATCGAGCTGCCCGAAGGCAGCCTGATAGCCCTTTACACCAACGGCCTGGTCGAGGCCCGTGACCACGACGTCGACGCCGGGCTGAGCCGGTTGCGCACGGCACTGGGGCGCGCGGAGGAGTCCTTGGAGGCCATCCGGGAAGGTGTGATCGAAGCCCTGCTGCCGGACCGGCCAGACGACGACGTGGCCCTTCTCCTGGCGCGCACCCGTACGCTCACCGCGGACCAGGTCGCATCCTGGGACCTGCCCGCGGACTTTGCCGTCGTGGCCCTCGCCCGCGCCCACACCGCGCGACAGCTGGCCCTCTGGGGCTTCGACGAAGCGGCGTTCATCACCGAACTGCTCGTCAGTGAGCTGGTCACCAACGCGATCCGGTACGCGGCCGCGCCGATCCGCCTGCGTCTCATCCGGGACCGCACCCTCATCTGCGAGGTTTCCGACGGCAGCAGCACATCCCCACGCCTGCGACATGCCCGTGCCAGCGATGAAGGCGGCCGGGGGCTGTTCCTGGTCGCGCAGTTCACCCAGCGCTGGGGCGCCAGGTACACCGCCGGGGGTAAGACCATCTGGGCCGAGCAGTCCCTGTTTCCCAGCGAAGCAGAACTCGTCCTGAACCACCCCTTGGAAGACACCATGGCCGGTGCCCTGGGCGGCGTGTGGGACGCCTTCTAGCGACGACAGCTGAGACGGGGGACGACAGCTGGGACGGGAACCGCGGCCACCTGCTGCGCGTGGCCGCGGTTCCCGTCCCAGATCTCAGATCTCAGCGAAGCTCAACTTTCACGGTGAACGACCCGGCGGGCGGTTCGTCGGCCTGTCCGTCGTCCGGTGCGTCGAGCGATCCGGCGAGAGCGTCCGAGCATCGTCATCCCTCCTTCTTCTGGCGTCCTGCGTGTTGTGCGTTATGCATTGTGCGTTGTGCTGTGTTGTGTTGTGGGGGACGGTCAGATCGCGGCCCGTTCCGCCGTGGCCAGCTCTTCGGCCTCGCGGGCTCCCACCAAGCCCAGCGATACGAGGTCGAGCGGGCTGATGAACTCCGAAGCGAGCCGGAACCCGCCCGCGCGCGCGATCGAGTCCCGCAGCGGGATGGCCCACCGGTGCTCAAGCAGGATCAGCGCGGCCGCGGTGTCCTCGGGGATCTCAGCGAGCACATCCCAGGCCTCCTCCTCGTTGATCATCCCGCCCCGCTCGGCCGCAGCCTGCGCACCGCGTTCGGCACCTGCCTGCATGCCGGCCTCACCGCCTGCGCCCAGACCGATGAGCGCACCCACCATGGCGCCGAGCTCGACCTGCTCCTTGTCGGTCAGCTGGCTGCCGCGCACGGCCGCGACATTGCCCGCGGTGTCCTTCTGGACGACGAGGGCGTCGATCACCCGCACGAGGTCGTTGTCCCGGAGCCGTTGCAGCTCGTCCTGGACTTCACCGCGGAAATCAGGCTGTTTGAAACCGAGTACCAGCAGCTGGACAGGTCCGATCGTCATGTGTGTTCCTTCCTCGCCCACGGTTGTCAGCGTTCGTGTGCACGGTGGGCTCCCTACCCCGTCGCGGCGCTCCTACCCGGTCGCGGCCCTCACCCCGGCCGGGTGAGTCGCCGTCCGGCCACGCGGTATCTCCTCAGGCTTGCGGGTCGTACCACCGCTGGCCCGCTGGGAGCAGACCGTCTGCTTCGGCGGGGCCCCAGCTTCCGCGCGGGTACCGGTGTACCGGCACGGCGTCGCCGAGTACGGGGTCGATGATCCGCCAGGCGGCCTCGACGACGTCCTCGCGGGCGAACAGGATCCGCATGCCGCTGAGTGCGGCGCCGATGAGCCGGTCATACGGTCGCATGTCCGCTCCGGGCTGTTCGTTGAAGGCCAGTTCGTTCATTTGCGGACGCGGTCCGAACCCCGGTTTCTTGCCGGCCAGCGTCATCGTGATCCGCGTTTCCGGCCAGATACGGAAACGCAGTGTGTTCATGCTGCCGAACGGCTCGGCGCCGAATACGTTCTGGGGTGCCGGCCGGAATCGGATGGTGATCTCGGTGGCGGTGACGGGCATGCATTTGCCCACCCGGATGAGGATCGGCACGTCCGCCCACCGCCAGCTGTCAGCCCGCAGTCGCACCGCGGCGAACGTCTCGACCGTCGAGGTCGAGGAGACGCCTACCACATGGCGGTAGCCGTCGTACTGACCGCGGACCACCTGGTCCACTGACAGCGGTACGAGTGACTTGACCGCGTTCGCCGTGACGTCGACGAGATAGTCGAACGCGGTGCCCGGGGGAGGCTCGGTCAGCACGACGGCGAGTATCTGGAGCATGTGGTTCTGCAGCACGTCGCGGATGGCACCGGTGCGGTCGTAGAAGTGCCCGCGGTCGGCCACGTCAAAGGCCTCCGCCATCGTGATCTGGATGCTTTCGACATAGGTCCGGTTGAGCACCGGCTCAAGGACGGTGTTGGCGAAACGCGTCGCCAGGACCTGCGCCACCGGATCGAGACCGAGCCAGTGGTCGACGCGGTAGATGGCGTCCTCCGGGAAGGTCTCGTGCATGGTGGCGTTGAGTTCCCGCGCGCTGCGCAGGTCGCTACCGAACGGTTTCTCCACCATCACCCGGGCACCGGCGGCCAGCCCGGCACGTCGGATTCCCTGGGCGATCGTCGCGAACAACGACGGCGGAACCTCGAGGTAGAACAGCACGCCCGCGTCCCTGGGGAGCATGGCGGCCAGTTGCTGGAAGGTCGCGTCGTCGGTGATATCACCGTCGATGTACAGCAGGAGGTCCAGCATTCTTTTCCCCGGGTCCCCGTCCGGGTCGATGTTGTTGTGCCGCAGCGACGCGACCGCGTAGGCGCGGAACTGCTCAAGGTTCCACCCGCTCTTCGCGACGCCGATGACGGGTACCTCCAGCACACCGCGTTCAACCAGACCGACCAGCGCCGGGAACGTTTCCAGCTTCGCCAGGTCCCCGGTCGCGCCGAATATCACCAGGGCGTTCATTCGGGCGCTTTTCGGGTGTGTCATGTCGCCTCCTGCTGGGAATCGGAATTACCGGTGGCCGCCGGCGGGCCGGTGGCGCTCGCCTGCGTCCGCCGGGCGGGGGTGACGACATCCGCGCGGGAGATCCGACGCCGGAAGACGTGGTAGGTCCAACCCTGGTAGAGCAGCACCACGGGAAACAGGACCGTCGCGACGACCGTCATCACCCGCAGCGAATAGGACGACGACGAGGTGTCGGTGACCGTGAGGTCGGTTGCCGAACCCAGCGTGGAGACCATGACCCGCGGGTAGAGGTTGACGAAGATCGATGACACCACCGCCGCCATCGTCAGCGACGTGGCCGCGAATGCCGCGCCGTCCCTGCCCTGACGGATCAGCCAGCCGGCTGCGGCAACCGCGGTGACCGCGACGGCCGCCGGGATCGCATCCGCGCCGCCGTGCCCGGTCGACACCTGCGTCCAGACGGCGAAGGCGACGACCGCGCCGGCGACCACCGGGCTGATCCGGCCGGCGAGGCCGACAGCGCGCTCACGGACGTCACCGACGGTTTTCAGCGCGAGGAAGGCGGCCCCGTGCAGCAGGCAGAGCGCCACAACCGTGATACCGGCGAACAGCGCGTACGGGCTCAACAGGTCGGTGAGATTGCCGGCGTACTCCTGGTCGGCGCCGATCGGTACTCCATGCAGGAGATCACCCAGAGTCACACCGACGAGAAAGGGTGCGATCAGACTGCCGCCGGTCAGCGCAACATCCCAGCTGCGGCGCCAGCGGGCCGTGTCATGTTTGCCGCGGAACTCCAACGACATCCCGCGGCCGATGAGCGCGACCAGCAACAGCACGAATGCGGGGTAGAAACCGGAGAACATCGTCGCGTACCAGGAGGGAAAGGCGGCGAACATGCCGGCTGCCGCGACGATCAGCCAGACCTCGTTGGCATCCCAGACCGGCCCGATGGTGGCGAGCGCGACCCGTCGACCGGTGTCATCCCGGCCGGCGAGCATGCCGACGCCGAAGTCGAAGCCCTCCAGCACGAGAAAACCGGTCCACAGTACCGCGATAACGATGAACCAGAAAGCGGTCAACGTCATGATGGCCTCAGTATCCGACGCGGGCCGTGGCCGGACCGCCGCCGGTCGCGGGTGCGGGCGCGGGTGGGAGTTCCAGTTCTCGGCGTGCGTACCGAAGCATCAGGATCGCGTCGACGACCCCGAGAACGGCGTACAGAAGGACGAATACGCTGAGGCTGGCGACGATCGTCGCTGTACCCACCGACGGCGACCGGGCATCGCTTGTCAGCGCCAGACCCTGGACGATCCACGGCTGGCGTCCGTTCTCGGTCAGCAGCCAGCCGGCGGTGTTCATGAGGAATGGCAGCACCGCTGACCACACGGCCAGCCGGAGAAACCATCGGGAGTGTTCCAGTCGCTGTTTGTGCAGCAGCCACGCACCCCATACCGACAGCAGGAGGACAGCGCCACCGAGATAGGCCATCACCCGCATCGACCAGTACTGGACGAAGACGTTGGGTATGTAGTAGCCGGGACCGTAGCGCTGTTCATACTGCGTCTGCAGCTCGTTGAGGCCGATGACTTTTCCGTTCCAGCTGCTGGTCGCCAGGACCGACAGCAGATGCGGGACCTGGATGATTTTCGACGGGTTCTGGTCGTTGTTTCCGCCGCCGGTCTGGAACAGCGAGAACGAGCACGGCTGGCAGGTGTACCATTGCGCCTCGGCCGCGGCTATCTTCATCGGCTGAAAGTCCGCCTCGACGATACCGAGGTGGCTGCCGACCATGATGGCGAGCAGGGAACCGGGGACGAGAACGACGATTGCGAGCCGGGCCGACCGGTGGAACACCGCCGGGCTCGACCCGTTGCGCAGGTGCCAGGCGGACACGGCGAGCATCACCACGGCCGCGGTCACCAGCGACGCCAGCACAACGTGGAGAAAACCCCACACGAACACGGTGTTGGTCAGGACCGCCCAGATGTCGGTGAGCTGCGCGCGGCCGGTGGCCCTGTTGACCGTGTACCCGACCGGGCGCTGCATCCACGAGTTCGCCGCCATGATGAACGCGGCCGAGGCGACGCCGCCGACGGCCACTGCCCAGATGGTGGCCAGATGGACCCGGGCGGGCAGCCGGTCCCAGCCGAACAGCCACAGGCCGAGAAAGGTCGACTCCAGGAAGAAGGCCGCGAGCCCCTCCATCGCCAGTGGCGCGCCGAAGACGTCGCCGACAAATCTCGAGTAGATCGACCAGTTCATGCCGAACTGGAACTCCTGGACGAGCCCGGTGACCACTCCGATTGCGATGTTGATGACGAGAAGCGTCCCGAAGAAGTGCGTCAGTCGTAGATATTCCGGGCGACGGCTCCGGTACCAGGCCGTCTGCAACAACGCGGTGAGAAAACCCAGTCCTATCGTCAGCGGCACAAAGAGGAAGTGATAGATCGATGTGGTGGCGAACTGCAACCGTGCCAGGTCAGTCGTTGACACATCCACATCCCGATCCAGATCCAGGCGCGCGGGGCTGACGTCCCGGCACAGGCAACTGGATACTGTATGGCGTCGCCTCGCCTACCCTGGGTGATGGCGGGCGCGAGTGCGGCTCAGGTGCGGCTCAGGATCTGGCGAGCCGCTGGGCCAGCGATTGTTCCGCGGGGCGCAGCGCGGCCACAGCTTCCGCGCGGACCGACCAGCGGCTGGAACCGGTCGGACCATCCAGCCGGCCTCTGCCCAGGGCCTGGGTAATTCGTTGCCGGACAGCCTGTTCCTCGGCCGCATCACAGGCGAAGAGCGTGCGTATCGTGACTGACTGGCCGGAATGTTCCGGGATGGCGGTGTGATGTGGCCATCGGCAGCTGCCCAGGTGCTCCCAGTGGCCACACAGCTCAACGGTCACAGCCGCGCCCGGCGCCTGCTCATCGGCATCTGCCACCAGCTCCAGGGCAGCCTCATGAACGAATGTCTGGCGCACACCGGCAGGATACGGCCTGGGTCCATCGGCGTTGACAATTGTGGCTACACAACTACTAGATGTTCACCCGGTCGCTGCCGGTTGTCTGCGGTCGATCGGAACAATATGTTGATGGCAGAGCCGCCAGTAGTCATCTTTGGTCCCGGTAGGCACAGCGACAGTTGGTGGGCGCTCCTGCCCTCCACTGAAGTGCTCCGTTCCCCGCATTTTAACGATCTGCTTGCCCTTGTGGAGCGTGCGATGGCGAAAGAGGAGCCAGGCCGCCCGTTCACCCTGACACTCGACCATCGCGGCATACGCGAACCAGGCGCGAGACCTCAGGCATCGCACCACGGTGGTGCAGCTCAGCACGTCAGCTCTGTGTGTGTGCGAACTGCCACTGACCAGGACTGACGTGGACTGACGTGGACTGACGTGGACGGGGCTGCCAAAACCCCGTCCACGTCAGCTGGTCAGCTGAGGCTACCGACGGCAGTGCGCGCTTCGATGATGGGCAGCGGTCCGGTGTACACGTCGGCGTAGTGGGACTCTTTCCGGACTTCGTAGACCCAGCTCTTGCTCACCGTGATGCCGCGGGCTGCGAGGAACGCCAGGGCCTGGCTGGCGGAGCCGTTGGTCTGTTCCAGGGCGTGCACGATCGCCTCCCGCTTGTCGGCGATATCCAGCGTTGGGGACGGCGGAACCCCGTCGAATCCGCCGACATCCCCGCTGTCCAGGTCGCCACCGACCAGGGACGTCATCGCGGCATGGGACGCGAAGATCGGCACGAGATCGCCGACGGGGCGCTGGGCGTCGCCGTGGACAGCGTGCTGGGCCTCGCGGTGGGCGTCGTGGTGGGCCTCGCGGTAGGTCTCGCGGTGGGCCTCACGCAGGCGCGGAACGCCCAGCGTGTTGCCGGCTGCATCGGCCCCACGGTCGGCCCCAATGCGGGCCCCACGGTCGGCCGCGATGTCTGCGGTGAAGTCGTCACGCAGGTGGCCGGCCGAGGGCGCGCGGCTCGCGGCAAGGCGCCTGCCGACGACCCGGATCTGGCGCATGAGCAGTTCATAGGAGCCGAGCAGCGCCAACGCCGGCCAGCCAGCGATGACACGGGCAGTCAGATTGGGTTCGGCGTGCAGCACGTTGGCGGCGAGGGACGCGAAGGCCCCCATGGTCAACAGGAGGTAGGACAGCCAGGACCGGCTCCGGCCGGCACGGCGGTCCGCCAGCATCGTCATGGATGCGGCCAGCATGAGGCCGTCCACACTGAACGGAATGACCGCCGCGGCGGTGGAGTCCTCGCCGTGGTCCAGTGCGACACCGCGCATGTGCCGGTAGGAGACGAACGCCGCCACCGCGGCGACGGTGACCACCGCCACGACCGTGGCCGCGCTGATCGCGCGATCCATCCAGCCTGACCCTGTGTCGGTCTCCGCTCCCGGTCGGCCGTCCTCCGCTGGCAGGAACACAGGATCCCCTCCCACTGTTGAGGCTTTGCTCGTTGACACAACGTCCCGCGTGACTACGTCGATAGCCTGCCACCTCCTCGCATCCACACCACACCAGGGCGCCCTTCGGGGTCACACCTATACGCTCTGCTCATGTCCTGTCATGCCGGGTCCATCGGTCGCGGCGTCGCCGACGGGCCGGACCTGCTGCGCGCCTTGTTCGCCTACGTGGACGGGGTCATCGGCGACGAGCCGGTGCTCACTGTCGACCCAGCTGTTGCGATCCGTGCGGACCGGGACGAGCGTGACGCCCGCGATGCCCGCCGTGCCGAGGGAGTCACCGAAGGTGTTGGGTGGTGACCGACGGAGCCGGGGTACCCGTGCATCGCGCAGCGATGGACGGGGAGCGATGTGGCGAGGTGCGTGCCCCAGCCCCGCGACGCCGCGTACCTCGCGGCCGCGGAACACTGCGACGCGCCGTTGGTCACCCGGGACAAGGGGCTGCTCGCCCATGCCGGGCGGGCGCGGTGCCCGATCCACGCGATCGGCCCTGTTGCGTAGCCGAAGAGCAGCTCGTACTTCGCCCGCAGCGCAGTGTTCATCCTGACCATCGTCAGTCTCCCACCGGGTAGCCGTATTCACGCAGTCGGTTACGGGCGATGTCGCGTTCCCGATTGGCGTTGGCCGTCGCGGGCCGGCTGCGTCGCTACGACCGTTTGAACCCGCC
>NZ_CAUVXI010000181.1:0-3482 GCF_963555845.1 Protofrankia sp. Cas8
CCGCCCGTGCCACATCCCCGAGCTTGTTGTGGAAGACGGACAGGTCGCGTTGGGCCCCGGCGTTGGTCGGGTCGGCCTCGGCGCGGGAGCGGGTGAACGCAAGGAGCGTGTGGGTCCGTGCACGAGCCGCACTGATCTTCCCGATGTTGACCAGCGCTGCGGTTTCCCGATCGGCCAACGGCAGGTAGCCGGGGATAGCGGGAGGCAGAAAGGGAAGGACCTGGCCGAGAAACGCGGTGACCGACAGCTCACCGAGCTGCCTGGCGAGCAGGTCTGCGACCCCGCCGGCGAAGTCGACCAGCTCCTCATGCCGGCCGGTCGCGGCCTGATGACGGGCAATCTCGACGAAATCATCGAACCCGCCCCGGCCGGTCTGGAGCCGGTGTAGCCGCATCGCTTCAGCCCGCCGATGCCGCCCGGTGAACCCGTCACCCTGGTGGGATTCCAACGCGGCGGCGACCCACGGATGCACGACCTGCTGGCCGCCGTCGGCGGCCAGCAGCGTCAGATCCACCAGCCGAGCCGACGCCCGCCGCACCACGGCCCGCCGGGCGTCGGTCGGGTCGCTCTCCCACCGGCAGCGGGCCAGGTCCTCGACGGTCAGCGGCAGGGTGGACACTGCCGCCTGCAACAGCAGCTCCTCCTGTTCGCCGTCGAGCACACCCACAAGCGCGGTCAGCAGGATGTCACGGGCCCCGAGCAGCACCACGTCGGCGACGGCCTGATGCAGATCCCGGGAGGCGGTCAGATCAACATGCTGCTCGGAGGCCAGCGTCCGCAGCCTGCGGGTCACCTCGGGCAGGCGCCCGCGGGCACCGTCGCGCAGCAATGCGTCCACGAACTCGATCAGCCGAGGATGCCCGCCGATCGTCGCGGCGAGCAACCGCCGGTCAGCGGCGCTCACCCCGGCCAACGAACCCAGCCGCAGCAACAGCCGGCCCAACTCGGCGGGGCTGAGCGCCGGCACACCCACCGGGAGCAGATAGCTGTCCGCATCGGGGACCGGATAGCGGCAGGTCACCAGGAGCCGACCGGCACAGCCCGCCGCGCACAAACCATCGAAGACTTCCGCGAAACCCGGATCGAGGAAATGTTCCCCGCCGGGCGTGAGGTTCTGTTCGAAGTCGTCGAACACGACCAGCAGCCGGGCCTGGGCCAACAACCGCCCGACTGCCTCCACCTTGGCAGTGTCTTCCACCCGCCGATCCACCAGCTCCGCGTGCACGGAGGCCAGTTCCGGGCGGCCGGCGATCGCCTGCGCCACCTCGCCGATCAGCCGCTGCGGGTTCCACGCCCCGCCGTGGACCGCGGTCAGCCAGCCCTCATCGGCCAGCCGGGACAGCACCCGGCCGGCGATCGCGGTCTTCCCGATCCCGCCGATCCCGGTCAGCATCACCCCGGTCAGCTTCACCCCGGCCCGTTCCCCCAACCGCAGTACCGCCACGGTCGTGCGCAGCTCGGCCCGTCGGCCGATCAGCTCCCCGATCCGCAACGACCGCACCGACCCACCCGTCGGCGCGGTCGTTGCCCTACTCAGCAGCTCCGTCGGGACGGCCGGGTCGAGTAGCGGCGGATCCTCACCAACCGACAGCAGCGTCGCGATCCCGTACTCCGGCCGCATCCGACCGTCGGCACCACCGCGGCGGGACGCCTCGACCCGGTCGGTTTCCAACCCCCGCCGGGCATCCGCCAACGCCCCCGCCGGGGTCGCCCCCACCTCCCCTGCCAGGCTGCGGTAGAAACGGCCCGCCAAGGCGGTGGCATAGCCATCGGTCACCGCGGTCTGCATCGCCAGCACCCGGTCCGCCCCAAGCCGCAGCAGCGTCGCGGCCAGCCCCTCGGTCCCCCGCCCCGCCCCCGCGCACGACGACAGCACCACCAGCGGCAGCGGACGCCGCCCGGCCCGCAACGCCCCCGCCAGCGCACCGGCCTTGACCGTGACCGGGTTACCGTCCTCGTCCTCCAGCTCCACCGATTCCGCCGAGCCGTGCGCGGACAGATGCAGCACATGATATTGATCGGCGCGCAGCGCCTGCTCAATCTGCACCAGCCCGGCGACCTCCAGAATCCGCACCTGCGCGGCGCTGTCGACTCCCGCAAGCGGGCCGACCGCGTCCAACACGGCCTGCATCTCCGCTTCCCCATCCAGCGGAGGACTGGCCGTGCGGGTCTCCGCCGGTGCCGCCACCGCCACCAGGATCTTCAACGGCCCCGGCAGCGGCCCCACCGTCCCCGCCTGCCCCGCAGGCCCGCCCCCGGGCAGCCGCCGTCGCAGCCGCACCGCAGGCAGGGTCGCCAGCACCCGCCCGTCCGGCAGCCGGAGCAACTCAAACGGCCAGCCCGCCGCCGCACCGTCGGCGGCCACCACCAGCTCGACCGAGGACCCCCACGGGGAATGATCCGCCAGGTCGACGATCCGACCGAGCGTCTCAGGGTCGAACAACGCCGCGCACAACCGCCGCCCCTCCTCCGCCAGCCCCGCCTCCACCACCAGCGGGACCCCACCGAGCCCGTCCCACACCCGGTCCATCCCCACCGGCACCGGCCCGGACCGTTCCCCCAGCACCGTCCCGGCCAACACGGTCCGGCATCTCAGCTGCCTCTCGGTGACCGTCACCTCGACGGTCAGGTCCTGACGCACCGGCCGGACCAGCCCCGCCACCCGCGCCCCACCTGTCTCTGACGACAGCACCGGCGCCCGCACCCCCAGCGGCGGCACCTGCCCCACCGGGGGTTCTGTCTCGCCCGGCTGCCCGGTCAGCACCCGCAGCAGCCGCTCCACCCCCGCCAGGGTGAACGCCCCCACCGGATAGCTCGTCGCCGCCGTCGGCTGCAAGAACACCGGAATATCGGCGGTGGACATACCCGGCAGCACCACCGGCAGCACCCGCTCCAGCGTGATCGCCCGCTGCGCGTACAGCGCCTCTCGGATCAACGCCGCCTCGAACTGCACCCCACGACCCTCGTCCGCGCCCGCCTGGCCCTCCGCCCGCCGCCGATACGCCGGCGACACCACCACCAGCACAAAATCCGCCTCACGGACCTGCTCGATCATCCACAGCGGCCAGTCCTGGCGTTGTTCCGCCGCCGGCCGATCCAGCCGGGCGTCCACCCCGAACCGGCGCAGCAGCACCCACAGATCCCGCACCGCCTCCGCATGCGCCTCCGACTCATGCGCATACGAGATGAACACCCGCACCGGCGGTGGGTTCTCCGACCGGCCGGCTGCCCCCGGCCCCGCGGTCTCGTCGGCACCCGCCATCACGACCCCCCAAACCCGTACAGTCCAGACGCAGGGTAGCCGCAACGATCGTCACCGCGACACCCACCCCGACCGCGGCCACTCCCCGCACCCACCGACAGCGAAAAACAACCAGGGGGCGGACCTGTGCCTACTGGCTCGTGGCGTGGGCACCGTCTGCATGAGGTTGATGGTGCTGTTGCTGGATCGGGACAACTGGATCAGGGCAACTGGATCAGGG
>NZ_CAUVXI010000181.1:3836-11532 GCF_963555845.1 Protofrankia sp. Cas8
TCGACTCGGTGGGTCCGCACCAGACGGCGCGGCCGGGAGCCGATACGTCGTTGATGCGCGGGGACAGTCAGACCGCGCCGAACTGGCGGTCGCCGGCGTCCCCGAGGCCCGGGACGATGAAGGCGTCGTCGTTGAGCCGCTCGTCGATGCTCGCGGTGACCACGCGCACGTCGAAACCGCTCGCGTCCAGTGCCGCGATGCCCTCGGGTGCGGCGAGCACGCAGATCATGATCATACCGGTAGCCCCGCGGTCGGCCAGCAGGTTCAGGCAGTGTGCCGCTGATCCACCGGTGGCGAGCATCGGGTCCAGGAGCAGCACCGGATACCCGGCGAGGTTCTCCGGCAACGACTCCAGGTAGGCGTGCGGTTGGAAGGTCTTCTCGTCCCGGGCCAGGCCGATGAAGCCCGTCCGCGCCTCGGGCAGCAGGCCGAGCGCCGCCTCCAGCATCCCCAGCCCGGCCCGCAGCACCGGGATGACGATCGGTGCCGTGGCCAGCCTGCGCCCGCTGGTCGGGGTGAGCGGGGTGGCCACGGTGTACCCGACGGTGACCAGCTCCCGGGCAGCCTCATAGATCAGCATGGTCGCCAGTTCACGCAAGGCCACCCGGAACACGGGCGGTTCGGTGCTCTTGTTACGCAGCACCGTCAACCGCGCCGCTACCAGGGGATGTTCGACGACGTCGACCCGCACGATTCGTTCGCCTCCTGCACAGTGCCATGGTCCCGTTCACTTCCACCCGCAATGATGGGCTGCATGGCAAGCATCTCCCCCGGTGAGGACCGTCCAGTCGGTGAGGACCGTCCAGTCGGAGCCGGCGGATCCGCGCCTGGCGCTCCACTGCCGCGCCGGTCCGAACTGGCCCGGATGATCGATCACACTCTGTTGCGTCCCGAAGCCGTCGGCGAGGAGGTCCTCGCGCTGTGCACCGAGGCGACCGAGCTCGGAGTCGCCACGGTGTGTGTCGCGCCCACCCACGTCTACCTGGCGGCCGCCGCGGCACGTCGTAGCGGCCCGGACGGCTCACAGGCCCGATCGGCCGATCCCGCATTCGCGGTCGCCTCGGTGATCGGCTTTCCGCACGGTACCCACCTGACCGTCGTCAAGGCCGAGGAGGCACGCCGGGCGGTGGCCGACGGCGCGGACGAGATCGACCTGGTCATCGACCTGGCCTGCGCGATGGAGGGGAACTGGCGGTCGATCGAGACCGAGATCGCGGAGGTACGACTGTCGGTCCCACCGCACGTGATCCTCAAAGTGATCATCGAAAGTGCGCTGCTCCCGGACGCGAGCATCGCGGCGGCCTGCCGGGCGGCTGAAACAGCCGGTGCCGAGTTCGTGAAGACCTCGACCGGCTTTCACCCCGCCGGCGGGGCGAGCCTGCGGGCGGTACGGGTGATGCGGGCGACGATCGGTGGCCGGCTCGGCATCAAGGCCAGCGGCGGCATCCGCACCGCCGAACAGGCACTCGCGTTCGTCGAGGCCGGCGCGACCAGGCTCGGCATGTCCGCCACCCGCGACGTCCTCGCCGCCGTCCCCGAATAAGAACGCCCGGCAATAGAGCCGTCCCCGAACGTCCACTTCGCGAAAATTCGGGGACCCTGGCACTCGGACGGGTCATCACGTGTCATTTTCGGGCCGACACCTCCTTCGCCGGCACATCCTTCGGCGGCACATCCTTCGGCGCTGGCGCCTTCGCAGCCGTCGCTGCCGCTGCCTCCGGCGACGCCGCCTTGGCTGACGCTGCCTTGGCTGACACGGCCTTGCCCGACACGGCCTTCGCCGGCGCTGGCTTCGATGACACTGCCTTGGCCGACATCGCCTTGGCTGACAGCGCCGTCGCCGACATCGCCCTGTTGGCTACGTTGAGAAACCTTTCGTTCGCGGCGGTGAGCTCCGCGGACTCGGCGCCGGCCTGCTGCGCCCAGGCGTCGTAGGTGTCGCCAGCCCGATAGCCTCGCAGCACCTCGGTCAGCCGTTGCGTGCTTTCGACCGCCTCGTCATAGTGCCGTACGACGGCCGAGGCCGGGCCGAATCTGATACACAGCCGCCCATAGGCGGTGCGAGCCGCTTCGTTCGCCTCGTTGCGACGCTTGAGGCATTCCCGTGCCTCGTCGTCGTTGTCCATAATTCCCCGGGACCACAGCCCGATACATTGCCCGGTGGTTCGCTGGGATCTCGCCAGCTGCTCGGCGGCGAAGTCGAGCACGTCAAGCCATTCCTTTCCAATGGCGAGCCGTTGCGACCGCCGCGACTCCAGCCGGCCCGCCAGCGCCAGGATTCCCGGCACGCCCAGGCCGGTCACGGCCACGCTGACAATCGCGAGTACCACTACGTCCGACATGATCAGTTATGGTAGCGGATCAGCCCGGCCCATCGGGACCGCGCGACCTCGCGGGGTCGGCCCGAGCTGGGCCCGCACCCTCGGACGCAGGCCGTGCCGGTGGACGGATCACCCACCGGCTACCTGTTCACGCAGGCGGCGAGGTGGTCGTTGACCAGGCCACACGCCTGCATCAGGGCATAGGCTGTCGTCGGGCCGACAAAAACGATGCCGCTGGCTTTCAGTGCCTTCGCCAGCGCCACCGACTCAGCTGTGGAGGCGGGTACGTCGGCGATCACAGCCGGTGCCAGCGGGGCCGCCGTGGCAGCGGGCCGAAACGACCAGACCAGCTCGCCCAGAGGGCCAAAAGTGGCGCGATCATAGTTCTTTCGCGCCGCCGGAGGCCCCGTCCCCCGGAGCAATACTGGCACGTCCAGCGCCAGGACCGCGCGGGCATTGCTAACGGTCGCAAGAATCTTCCGCCGGTTGCGGACTATGCCCGCGTCCGCCATCAGCCGCTCGACATCAGCCGAATCGAATGACGCGACGACCGTCGGATCGAATCCCGCGAACGCGCGCCGGAAAGCCTCCCGCTTGCGCAGAATCGTCAGCCAGGAAAGACCGGACTGGAATGCTTCGAGGCTGAGGCGTTCAAACAGGCCGACGGTGTCGTGGACCGGACGCCCCCATTCCTCGTCGTGATAGGCGATGTACTCGGGCGCGGACAGTGCCCAGGGACAGCGCGGACGGCCGTCCGGCCCGGCCACGACGCCGGTGCGCGCACGCTGCGGGCGCCCGGTGGCTGGAGCCGGGACGACGGGCACGGCATCGGCATCGGCATCGGCATCGGCATCGGCATCGGCATCGGCATCGGCCGACCGGCTACCCACCGGAGCGCAACCGTGCGAAACCAGGCTTGATCACATCGTTGATGATGGCGAGACGCTGATCGAACGGAATGAAGGCCGATTTCATGGCGTTCACGGTCAGCCACGAAATGTCCGACCAGCCGTAGCCGAAGGTGTCGACCAGAGTGGCGAACTCACTCGACAGCGTCACACCGCTCATCAACCGGTTGTCGGTGTTGACCGTCACCCGGAAGTGGAGCCTGCGCAGCAGACCGATGGGATGCTCGGCGATGCTGACGCACGCCCCCGTGTCCACGTTGGACGTGGGGCACATCTCCAGCGGCACCCGGACGTCACGGACGTAGTTGGCGAGCCGCCCGAGAATCACATCACCGTCCGGGTCGATGGCGATGTCATCCATGATCCGAACTCCGTGACCGAGACGGTCAGCGTTGCACCACTGCAGCGCCTCCCAGATCGACGGTAGCCCGAACGCCTCGCCGGCGTGGATCGTGTAGTGCCCGTTCGCCCGCTGCATGTACTGGAACGCATCCAGGTGGCGGGTGGGCGGGAAGCCGGCCTCGGCACCGGCGATGTCGAAACCGACGACGCCCCTGTCCCGCCACCGGACGGCGGCCTCGGCGATCTCCAACGACCGGGCCGCGTGACGCATGGCGGTCACCAGGGCACGGATCTTCAGCCCGGTCCCGGCCGAACCGGCGCGGAAGCCGTCCAGAACCGCCTCGATCACCGCGTCGAGTGCGAGCCCGCCTTCGACGTGCAGCTCTGGAGCGAACCGGACCTCGGCGTAGACGACGCCGTCCGCAGCAAGATCTTCGGCACATTCCCGGGCCACCCGAGCGAGCGCGTCCGCGGTCTGCATGACCCCGACGGTGTGGCTGAACGTCTCCAGATAACGCACCAGTGACCCGCTGTGGGCGCCACCGCGGAACCAGGTCGCGAGCTTGTCCACAGCCACGGTGGGTAGGGCGTCGTAGCCGACCTCGTCGGCGAGTTCGACGACGGTCGCGGGACGAAGGCCGCCATCGAGATGGTCGTGCAGCAGCACCTTGGGCGCCCGACGGATGGCGTCCAACGACGGTGGCGGGGCGGGCGCGCTCATCGTCCGACCGTACGGGAGCCGCGGGTCGGTGCCCACAGCAGACTTCCCCGCGCCGCGGGGAATTATTGCGATCATGCACGGTAGGACACACGGTGCTCTTCCACGATCCGGTTCTGATCCGTTACCGTTCGAAACATGTGTTTTCCATCAAGCAAAGACGAAAACCGTCCATCACTGGATGAAACGGATTCGGGCTCGGATTCGGGCTCGGGCTCGGGCTCGGGCTCGGGCTCGGGCTCGGGCTCGGGCTCGGGCTCGGCGGTGAGTCTCCGTGACTTCGTCGACTACGTTGCCGAGTACCTTGATCGCGCCCGCTCCGGCGAGGCATTTCTGATCATCAGCGACGGGCAGGCGGTGGCCCGTCTGCTCCCACCCGAGGATCTCGACCCGGTGGTCGCCGGTCGGCCAGGCGGTTGGCGCCACCCCGACCGCCACCTTGCGCCACCACGTTCCCCGCGCGGCATCACCAGCCTTCTTGCCTCCTGACTTGTCACGCCATGCCTGTGGACACCACGACCTACAGGTGGATGCGGTCACGGATCAGCGGTTCGACGACCGGGGGTGTGTCGCCGATCTCGACGGCGTTCGTGAGCGCTTCCAGTGCGGCCGGCAGTCGGGCGGGATCGTGGGTGTGGAGCTCCAGCAGCGGTGACCTGGCGCTGACCCTGTCCCCCACAGCCGCCAACCACCGGACACCGGCGGTCGCCGACACCGGGTCCTCCTTGCGGGAACGGCCCGCCCCGAGCCGCCAGGCGGCAACCCCGACGGCCCTCGCCTCCAAGGTGCGCAGGAAACCGCCGGCGGGCGCGTACACGGTCTCGACATGCTCAGCGCTCGGCAGAGCGGCATCGGGGTCGCCACCCTGCGCGGTGACCATCCGACGCCACGTGTCGTACGCCGTCCCCGCCGCGAGGACGTCCGCGGGGTCCGCGCCGCCGTCCAGACCGACCAGCGCCAACATCCGCCGGGCCAACGCCACCGTGACCTCGACCAGGTCGGCCGGTCCGCCGCCACACAGGGTCTCCACGGCCTCGGCAACCTCAAGGGCATGGCCGGCGGTCCGTCCAAGGGGGGTGTCCATGCCCGTGAGCAGCGCCTCGGTCGCCACGCCTTCGGCATTCCCCAGCTCGACCATGGTCTCGGCGAGCAGCCGCGCGTCCGCAGGTGAGGTCAGGAACGCCCCGGAGCCGACCTTGACGTCCAGCAACAGCGCGGACGTCCCCTCAGCGATCTTCTTGCTCATGATAGATGACGCGATCAGCGGAATCGATTCCACTGTCCCAGTCACGTCCCGAAGCGCATACAGCTTGCGGTCGGCGGGCGCGAGTCCGGCGCCGGCAGCGGCCATGAACCCGCCGACATCCCGCAGCACCGCACGCATCCGGTCGGGCGGGAGGGCCGCCTGCCAGCCGGGGATGGACTCCATCTTGTCCAGGGTCCCGCCGGTGTGGCCCAGCCCACGCCCGGCCAGTTGGGGCACTGCGGCGCCGCATGCCGCGACAAGGGGAACCACGACCAACGAGACCTTGTCACCGACCCCACCGGTGGAGTGTTTGTCCACGGTCGGACGACCCACCCCGGACAGGTCGAGGCGTTCACCGCTGGCAACCATCGCCGCGGTCCAGCGGGTCAGTTCCGCCGGCTCCATGCCCCGCCACACCACGGCCATCAGGAAAGCCGCCATCTGCTCGTCGGCCACAGCTCCGTCGGTGTAGGCGCGGACCAGCCAGTCCACGGCGTCGTCGGACAGCCGACCGCCGTCCCGCTTCGTCCTGATCAGGTCGATGACGTGGAAGGTCATGGACGGCCACCGCCGTTCGCCGGTCCGCCGATCGCGGCGGATTCGGCACGGATCTCGGCGGGTTCGGCACCGGGATCGGCGGGCGGTGGCAGCGCGGTGGACCCGAACGCCACTGGAAGAAGATCGCCGAGCAGACGCGGACCATCGGCCAGCGCTACCTGAAGATCCGGACCGCCGTGTTCGTGCAGCAGCTGGCGACACCGACCGCAGGGTGCGAGCGGGGTACCGGCAGCGTCCACGCAGGCGAACGCGACGAGCCGTCCGCCGCCGGACGCATACAAGGCGCCGAGCAGGTTGCATTCAGCACAGAGCGTGAGCCCGAAGGAGGCGTTCTCGACGTTGCAGCCAACAACCAGGCGGCCGTCGTCCACCACGGCTGCGGCGCCCACCCGGAGGCGGGAGTACGGAGCGTATGCACGGGCCGCAATTTCCCTCGCCATCCGCCGAAGGTGCTCCCAGTCGACAGCGCCCGCCGCCGGTGTCTCTTCGCCACCACTCGGCCTGCTCACCCGGAGACCTCCCTGTACCCGTCACATGCACCCCGCGCCCGCGATGCGGAGCTCAGCATCCCCCAGACGGGCATTGCGCAGGAAGCGGCATCAGCCGCCAGCACCAGCCGCCAGCACGGCATTGACCGGCAGAGGGCCGGACGCTGCCCGGTAGAGGCACCGCGTGTCGGGATGCTGACTCCGTGGGACATGCCACTGCCAGCCGATGTGACGATGATTACGAGTGCCCGGCAAGAGGGGCGTGGCGTCGCGGACACCGGTACCGACGGCAAGCAGGTACCGGCACGACCCAGGTACCGGCACGACCCAGGGACGGGCAGGACTCAGGGACGGGCAGGACAACTGTCGACACCTTCGTCCCGGGCACCGGCTCAGGCCGATGGTTGGACGACGGGCATCACTGTGATTTCCTGTTGGTAGCCAGTGGAGGATGCAATGGAGCAGCGGTCCGCCGACCTGGCCGCACCTGCACCCGCACCCGCACCCACGACCGGGGACAACGTCGAGCCGTCGACCGTCGGTCAGACCGTGCCTGCCACGCCGACACCTGCCACGCCGACACCTGCCACGCCGACGCAGCCGAGGTGGCCGAGACGGCTGAGGCGGTTACGGCCGCAGGCGCTGATAGGATCAAGCTACCTGCTGCTGGCCTTTGCGCTCACCATCAGGGTCTGGTCCGAGCCCGCCCGGAACATCATCGCCGGTAATCCGAACGACACCGGCCTGTACTGTTGGTGGCTTGCCCACACCGCGCATGCGGTAACCAGCCTGTCGAACCCGTTCATCACACACCTGGCAAACGCGCCAGAAGGAATAAACGCCTTCTGGAACACATCCGTCCTGGTTCCAGGCGTGATACTGACCCCGCTGACCGTCGTCGCCGGCCCGGTGGCATCCTACAACGTGCTGGTCGTCCTGGCATTCTTGCTCTCGGCGTCGGGCGCCTACCTCTTTGCGCGCACGCTCGGCGTGCGGACGGCCCCAGCCTATGTCGGCGGCGCTGTGTACGGTTTTTCGCCGGCACTGGTGGCGGCCGGTACGGGGCATCTGAGCCTGGTTCTCGCACCGGCCATCCCGCTGTTACTCTGCCTGGT
>NZ_CAUVXI010000182.1:0-11076 GCF_963555845.1 Protofrankia sp. Cas8
TTAGTGGGCGGCGCCGGACGTTCGTCCAGGGTCTGCCGGCGCCAGGCGGCGCCTCGCGTCATCGCTCCCCGCACGCCGCTTCGCGCCGCACGGGTACCCCGGCTCCGTCAGCCCAGGTAGAACACCGCTACCTGGGCCTCCTCCGCCTCGCGACGCATCCACCCGGCATCCGACACCCCCCGAACAACCTCCGGCGCCGACCACTTAGTCTTGCGCATGTTCTGTCGGGCACCGCTGATTCTGGCCGCTCACCGGCCTCGGCCCGCATCTGGCCGCTCACCGGCCTCGGCCCGCATCTGGCCGGCTACCGGCCTCGGCCCGCATCCGCAAGGACCGATCGGAGACTCATGACCGCCACGGACGACCGTACCGCGCAGTCGGCCGATCCTGGACCGCATCCGTTGGGGGTGCTGGTACAACGGCTCGACCCGGACCTCCCACTGCCCGCCTACGCCCATGCCGGTGACGCCGGCGCGGACCTCGTGGCGGCCCGGGATGTCACCCTTGCCCCCGGCGAGCGCACCATGGTCGGGACCGGGATCGCCGTCGCGCTGCCCGAGGGCTATGCGGCTTTCGTACACCCGCGCAGCGGCCTCGCCGCCCGCCACGGCGTGTCCATCGTCAATGCGCCGGGAACGGTCGACGCCGGTTACCGTGGTGAGATCAATGTTCTGCTCGTCAACACCGATCTACGCCAACCGGTCCACCTGCGGCGCGGTGACCGAATCGCGCAGCTTGTCGTCCAACGGGTGGAGCGTGCGGCGTTCCGCGAGGTCGCCGAGCTGCCTGAGACGGTGCGGGGTACCGGTGGATTCGGGTCGACCGGCGGCTTCGCCTGACCGTGGGGCCGGCGCGCCGGCGGTCATGAGTCTCCGACCGGCGATCCGACACCCACCCGCATGCCCACATCCACACCAGGCACCGCTGCGGGCCATCATGTGCGAGGAGCCTATTGTGACAACAGGAAGTGGTCGAAGTGTTCCGGCGCGGTCGTAGGCGTGATGGTCGGGGCGGCTCCGGTCCACGTGAACCCGACGGCCGGGATGAGATCCTCGACGTCGTCGACGAGGGTTCCGGACCTGATCCGGACGGCCCCTATGACGCCGAGGACGTTCCGGACGATCACGTCCGGCGGCTCGATCTGGGGTCCCTGCATATCCCGGTGATCGACGGGGTCCAGGTGCAGTTCCAGGTCGATCAGGAATCCGGCCAGGTGCTGACGGTGACTCTCACGGATGGCCAGAGCGCGATGGAGCTGTCGGTCTTCGCCGCGCCGAAAAGTGCGGGTCTGTGGGACGAGGTGCGTGCCGAGATCGCGGACTCCCTTCGCGCGGGACCGGGCGCGGCGCAGGAGGGTAGCGGGCGCTACGGCAGCGAACTGCGACTGCGGCTGCCTACCGCCGTAACGGGTGAGTTCATGCCCGGCACGATGATGGGGATCGACGGTCCGCGCTGGTTCCTGCGGATCGTGCTCACCGGCAACGGCGCGCTCGATCCCCAGGCCGCGCCGCTGCTGACGCAATCGCTGCACCAGCTCGTCGTGGTCCGTGGTGACCAGGCGATGCCTCTACGTGATCCGCTGCCGCTGAAGCTGCCGAAAGAGGTCACCGATCCGCACGGGGCGCACGACCCCGCGGACCAGCCCGATGTGGACCCACACGATGTGGACCCACACGATGTCAGGCCCGGCGTCGCCAAGACTGCGACGCACATGCCGGCTCCGGGCGTACGGATCGCAGAAATCGGCTAGCTGGCTGGGCTGGTTACGGCGCGACGGTGGTGATACGTCCCAGCGGGTCGACGCGTCTCACGCTGTGCGTACCTGAGTCTGCGATGTACACGCTGCCGTCGGAACCTGTTGCCACTCCTTGGGGGCGGCCGAGGGTGGCGTGTGATGCGAGGTCGTTGTCGCCGGACGATCCCGGCCGTCCGGACGATCCCGGCCGTCCGGACCCCGCGGCGGTCGCAATGGTACCGTCCGCTGTGACCGCCCAGATACGGTGATTGTCGGGATCTGCGATATAAAGAGTTCCGGTTGAGGCGGCCGCGATGCTGTGCGGCGGGCCGATGGCGGCCATCAGTGCAGGTGTGCCGTCGCTCACCGGGCCGCCGTAGACGACACCGGCGATCGTGACGATCTGGCCATCCTGAGTGACCCGGCGGACCCGCTTGTTGCCGGTGTCGGCTATGTACGCTTCGCCCCGATTGTTGAGGGCCACCGCGTACGGCCGGTTCAGACGTGCCAGCGTCGCGGGTCCGCCGTCGCCGGAGAACCCCGGTGTGCCGATGCCCGCCAGGACCAGGACAGCGCCGTCTGGGGTTAGCCGCAGTATCTGGTGGCTGTCCGTGCAGGCCACGTAGAGCGCACCGGTGGCGTCGAGCGTCACCCCATGGGGGCGTTTGAGGGTCAGATGAGCCGCCGCGGTGCCGGCCGGCGGGATGGCGGGGCCGGATTCCCCACCGCCGCCGGCGACAACCTCGATCATCCCCTGCGGATCGATGCGACGGATGCGGTTGTTGAAGCTGTCGGCGATGTAGAGGCACCCGTCGCGGCCGGCCGCAATGCCGTGCGGGCTGTCCAACTCGGCGTCGAGCGCCGGACCGCCGTTGCCGGCGAAGCCCGCTTTGCCGGTACCGGCGACCGCGCTGATCCCTCCGTCGGGGTCGATGCGACTGATCCGGTTCAGGAACGGGCTGGAGACGTAGATCGTGCCGTCGTCCTCGACGGCAAGCCCGAAGGGGTAATCGATCCGTGCGTCGTCCATATCCGACCGGTTGCGTGGTTTGTCGCTGGGTGTTCGTGACCAGAGGTGATCGGCCCACCGTGCGGCGGCACGACGCATCAACGGACGTGGCGTGTTACGGCGGGACGGCGTCCGGCCTGGAGCCGCCGGGGCGGCATTCCCATCGGGTGCCGAAACATCCGATGCCGAATCGGCGATGTGTAGCGGCGGGCCGGACGGATCGCTCGGCGCAGCAGCCCCGGCCAGGGGTGCTGACGGTGAGTCCGTGGCGCGACGACCGGTGTCGATATCGGTCCGGCTGCGGGCGGCGTCGCGAACCTCGTCCTCGAGCCGCAGCGGCAGTGGGCACCTGGCAAGCCAGTCCGGTCCCAGGATGCCCGCGGCCGCGGCGGCGAGGTCCAGGGCGAACGTCGCGGCCGAGGGATGGCGTTGCGTCGGGTCCTTGCGCAGCGACCGGGTGAGCAGGTCTGCGAGCACGGGTGGCGCATGGTGCAGTGGTGGCGGGTTCACCTCGACGTGGTGACGCAGCAGCTCCAGCAGCGGCATGTCCAGCGGGAAGGGCGGCCGCCCGGTCAACAGCTCGTAGAGGACGATTCCGAGGGAGTACACGTCGGACGAAGCGCTGAGCCGGCGACCGGTGATCTGCTCGGGGGACATGTACGCGGGGGTGCCCACCTGCGCAGTGGCGATGGCGCTGGAGCTGTCGTCGATCTTTGCGATGCCGAAGTCGGTGACCTTGAGAAGTCCGTCCGCCGTGAAGAGCATGTTGTCCGGTTTGATATCCCGATGCAGGATATGACTGGCGTGGGCGCAATCCAGCGCACCCGCCGCGGCCAGGCCGATCGCGCAGACCGTGTCGATGGTCAGGCCGGCCGACGCCCGGGTGCGCACACTTCCACCGGGAAGCAGTTCCATCACGAGGAGACACAGGTCCTCGGTCTCGACGTAGTCGTAGATCCGCACCAGGTGTGGATGGTCCAGGCAGGCCAGTACCCGGGCTTCGGACAGGAATCGGCCGTGCTCGTCGATCCGGCCTCCCCGGGAGGCTACTATCTTGATCGCAACAGGTCGATCCAGGCGGCGATGCCGGCCGGCCAGCACGATGCCGGACCCACCGTGACCGAGGACCTCCGCGATGTGATAGCCGGGCAGAATTGCCTCGACCCGGTCCCGTTCAATGAGCACGTGTGACGTCCGGTGCGGCCCGGGCGGGATCGTCCGTCCGGATGATTTTGATCATGATTGGCATGGCGGTTTGTACGGCAGGTCGCCCACATACTGCGCCCACTCGCTACGGGTGAGTGGATCGCCGACCCGGTCGCAGACCCGCTGGATGACCGTGTCGGGGTCGAGGTCCCAGGTGAAGCCGACGACCTGGAAGGGTGCGCCGTAGAGGGTGGCGCCGTTCGGGCTGAACGCCACCTCGGAGAAGGCGTTGTAGTAACCCCGAAGGTCGGCGAGGAGCGCGGGCCGAGCGGTGTCGTGGATGTCCCAGAGCCGGACGGTGGAATCCGCCGCGCCAGAGGCGAGCGTGCGGTTGTCGGGGCTGAACGCGACGGTGTTCACACGGCCGCCGTGTCCGGTGAGGGTCGAGCGCAGGCGTGGCGAGCCGGGAGTCGAGACATCCCACAGGGTGATGGTCCGGTCGCTGCCCCCGGTGGCCAACGTTCGTCCGTCCGAGGAGAAGGCGACACCGTACACACCGGAGCCGAACTGCGTCAGGCGTCCGATCTCGACCGGTTGGGTGCGGTTGCGGACATCCCAGAGGCGCACGGTGCGGTCCTTGCCCGCGGTGGCGACGGTGGTCCCGTCCGGACTGAACACGGCCGCGGACGCGCCGGAGGGGTGAGCCGCCGACATGGCGGCCAGCACCTGGGGCTGCCGTGGGTCGGTCACATTCCAGAGCTGGATGCCTCCGCTGTCACCCGCGACCACCATCGTCTGGCCGTCCGGACTGAAGGACAGATCGTTGACCGCGTCGATGTCCGTGGTCACCGTGGCCAGCGACACCGGATTCCGTGGGTCTGCGACATCCCAGATTTTGATCGTCTTGTCGATGCTGCCGGTCGCGAGTACGCGGCCGTCGGGTCGGAACTTCACCGCTCCGGTGGCGCCGGTGTGACCGGTGAGCACGGAGATACTGACAGGATTGTACTGATTGCTGACGTCCCACAGTCGGACGGTGTTGTCGTAGTCACCGGTCGCGATAACGTGACCTTTCGGCGACGCGTCCACACTCCACAGGAACCGTCGATGACCGAAGAGCACTGGTCCGGGGGTGTCCCACAGCTTCACCGAGCCGTCGTCCGCGCCGGTGGCCAGGGATCGGCCGTCCGGGCTGAATGCCACCGCCCAGGCGGCCGCGCCGTGCGCGAAGGACGACACGATGTCGGAGTAGTTGTGGGCGTTGTGCAGCTCGACCACGTCACCCGTTGCGATGGCCACCATCCGGCTGTCCGGGCTGAACGCGACGGAGACGATGGGCACCACGGAGTCGATCACCTGAACCTGGCTGGGGCTCTTCGGATCCGTGATGCTGAACACCCGCGCCTCAGAGTCATTACTTCCAGTGACAATTGACGTACCGTCGCCGCTGAACGCCACCGCGCGGACCCGGGTGTCGGGGTCGGCGACGTTGCCGCCGGTGTCACCGGTCAGGTCGCTGAGGTACCCGGGGCTGTTCGGGTCGGTGACATCCCACAGCTTGGCGGTGCCGTCCTCGCTTCCGGTCGCGAGCAGTTTTCCATCGGGGCTGAAGGCGACCGCCCGGATGGCGCCGTGGTGGCCGGTCACGGTCCCCGCGAGAGCCACCGCCGACGGATTGCCGACATCCCACAACCGGACGGTGTCGCCGTACCCACCGGTGGCCAACAGTCGGTTGTCCGGGCTGTAGGCGAGTCCGAACACCGAGCCCGAGGCTGTGGGCAGGGTGGTCCGCACGGCGGGATGGGCCGGGTCGGTGATGTCCCACAGTTTGACGGTACGGTCGTCGCTGCCGGTCGCAACGGTTCGCCCGTCGGGGCTGAACGCCACGGATTTGGCAGCGAGCTGGTGGCCGCGCAACGTGCCGACGGCATCGGGTCGGCGGGGGTTGGTCGCGTCCCAGAGCTTTACCGTCCAGTCGTCACTCGCAGTGGCCACCAGCCGGCCGTCCCGGCTGTAGGCGACGGCCCCGACGGCCCGGGTGTGTCCCGCCAGGTGCCGGGTGGCGAATCCGTAGCCACTGCTGAACGAGGAGAGGACGGCACTGCGTGCTTCCGGTGTCCGGGCCAGTCGGTAGGCAACCACGCCGAGCTGGGCCGCGACGCCCGGGTCGGACGGGCGCAGCGTATCCGCCTGCGTTGCGATGCGCTGGGAAAGCGCCCGGTCACGGGCGGCGGTGGCCGAGGAACGTTGCTGGAGCGCGAACACCGTCGCGCCGGTCGAGAGCAGCACCAGCACCGTCAGGACGGCGACAAGTTGCTTGAGCCGTCGGGTTCGGCGCTGGGTATGTGCGGTTTCGGCCTGCTCGCGGGCGATGCCGGCAGTGACGAAGTCCTGGGCCGGCGGGCTGAGCCCTCCCCGGCGATCGCTGGCCGCAGCCCACTCGCGGGCGCCGGCCAGCCGGGTGCCGGAGAACAGGTAGGACGGGTCCCGGCCGCTGGTGTCCCAGGTTTCGGTGGCGTCGGCGATCTGCTGTCGGGTGAGCGCCCCGGCCCGGTCGATGTCGATCCACTCCCGCAGCCGTGGCCACGACCGCAGCAGGGCCTCGTGGGTGATCTGGACGCCGCCGGCGTCGACAGTCACCAACCGGGCGGCAATCAGCGCGTCCAGGACAGCTGTGGCGGCTGCCGGCTCGCCGGCCTCGGCGAGGAGCACGTCGCGCCGGACCCGCAGGCGGGTGTCGTCCGTGCGGTCACCGATGCGCACCATCCGCAGCATCAGCCTGCGGGCCGCATCCTGGCCGGCCGCGTCAAAGCGGGCATAGGTGTGCTCGGCGGTCGTGGCGATCGCTCCGTGTAGTCCGCCGCTGCGCCGGTAGCCCGCGACAGTGAGAACCTCACCGTCGCGCTCCTGCCAGGTGGCCAGCAGCGCGTGTGCGAGCAGCGGCAACGAACCGGGGTCGGTCACGACCCGCTCATCGCCGGCCCCGAGATCGTGGATGATCAACTCGACGAGGCCGGGCTCGACGGCCAGGCCGACCGCCTCCGCCGGGCACACGATGGCGTCCCGTACCTCGGCCGCACTCATCGGACCCACCACGACCGGGCCGCGCTGCAACGCTTCGATGAGTTCGGGGAAGGCGGCACAGCGGCCGTAGAAGTCGGCACGCAACCCCAGCACGACCACGGCTGGCGGGCTGGTGTTCTCGGTTCCCCGGGCTGCGGCGGACAGCGCGCCAACAAATGCCGTGCGCTCGGCGTCGTCGGCGCAGAGCGTGAACGTCTCCTCGAACTGGTCGATGACGAGTACGACGCGGTCGTCGGCGGTCGCCTCCAGCCCAGCGCGCCGGCCGCTTACCTCTGACAGTGATGTGATGAACCGGTCGTGTTCGGTAACGAGGGATTCGAGGGTGCTGCCGATCGGTATGGGAATGTTACCGATCGTGACCAGTTGCTCGGCCAGTTCGCGCACTGGATGGTCGGTCGGGGCCAGCACAATCTGTTGCCACCGCCGCGAGCCGGACAGGGCGCCGTTGGTGAGCGCCGGCAGCATCCCGGCCCGCAGCAGGGATGACTTGCCTGATCCGGACGGCCCCACGATCATCAGCGGACCGGCTTCGGTGAGCCGCGCGTCCAGCCGGGTCAGCAGGTCGGCGGTGGCCCGCTCCCGGCCGAAGAACCACTGCATCGAACTGCGGTCGAAGGATGCGAGCCCAGGGTAGGGGCAGGTGACCTCCGACGCCACGTCCGAGCGCCCGTCGACTTCCTGGACGCCCGGCTGGCCCGGCTGGCCCGGCTCATGGGCAATCCTGCCGGCCTCGGCGAGCGGGGTGGGAAGAGCGGTCAGCACACGTGTGTCAGGAGCTTCCACGTCGGGGATCGGCGGGGTGTGTGCCGGATTGTGGGCCAGTACTGTCGTGTCCGCCCAGCGCCCGGCCCGTCGCAGCGGACGGGGGCAGCCGCGCGCCACCAGGTTGCGGGCACCCTGGTGGTAGAGACGGTCGACGGTCAGTTCCGGAGGTCCGTCGGGGTCGCCGTTGAGGAGCAGCCGCAACAGTTCCTGCGACAGCGGGGTCCCCTCGGCCTCGGCCCGGTCATAGTCCGGCCTTACGATCGGAGCATCGTCGCCAGATCCCGTCCAAACAGCCGACAACGTGAGATCGATCTCGCTGACCTGCTCTTCGATGACGCCTCGCTGCGCTTTGGTGAGCACGGGGGCTGCCGCGCAGACGGCATCGTCGGTCTGGCTGCTCCCGTAGCGGGTGGTGATCAGACAGCCGTCGATCATCAGGCCGCGTTCGGTGGCCCGGCCCGCCTGTAGCCGGGTGAGCGCCGAGGTCAGCGGCAGCGCGGTGAGACCCAGCCGGTCGGGTCGCAGGTCTGTCGCCGCGGTGGCAAGGTGGAGATCCCCCGCCTGCCCCTGCACGAGATGTCCCAGATAGTAGACGAGCAGTAGGTCGGTAGCGGTCTCCGCGGCGTCGCTGATGGCCAGACCAAGATCGGTGGCGGTGACCGGTTCGGTCAGCATCCGCAGGCTGTCCGTGTTCAGTCCGCACCGCTCCACCAGGACACGGCCCAGCTCGGCAGCCGCCGGGCCAGCGGCCGGGAACGAGGGGCTCGGGCCGGACGTGGGTTCCCCCGTGTCGACGATCAGGACGATGGACCCCGGACGACTCAATCCGAGTTCCGCAATACGCGGACGTGCCGGATCGGACAATGCAGATCCCTCCGAGGCCGCGTGCCCGGGTCGTTGCGATCAGCGGGTCAGCGCAGGTGCGCGATTCCGTCGAGCTACCACAGATCGATGATCGAAATTGGTCGCTTTCGGCCTACCCGCCAAGGCCTGCCGTAATCGGAGGCTGGCGGTCGAGCTGGATCCCGGCGCTTTGTATGCCTGCCGGCGACACAGTGAGTCTCCAGCGGGTGCGGTGCGGTGCGGGTGCGGTGGGTTCGGTGGCGGGAACGGCGGCGAAAACCCCATAAGGATGGATGCCGGGCCTGCGACCGGGCACACTGTGGCGCGTTGAAGCGTTGCCTGGGTGTTACGTTCCCGAGTTCAATCGGAGGAGCCGTGGGAGACCGAGGCGGTTGGCTTGGGCGGGTCGTCCACCGGCTGAACGCGGACGATCGGGTGCTGGAGGCCGAAGACCTGCAGCGGACCGTCCAGGCGGCCGGGGCCGTCCCGATGTGTGACTGCCACGAGCGCCAGGAGGTGTGCGTCGTTGGCTCGATCCGTTCGGTTACTGTACGTAGCCATGCCGGGGCGCCGAGCCTTGAGGCGGACATCTACGATGGCAGCGGTACCGTCACCCTGGTGTTTCTCGGCCGCAAGCACATACCGGGGATTCAGGCAGGACGTGCAGTCAAGGCATCTGGGATGGTCATGAACCGGGACAGTCGCACCACCATCTTCAATCCGCGATACGAGTTGCTGCCCGTGTCGTCTGCGAGCGCGTGAACCTCCGAACCCGCGACCCGCGGGTCGCTCCGGCTGCCGACCGGCAGTCCCCGACGTCCCCGACATCGCTGGCCGACGCCATGGGCGGTCCACGCGGGATGATCGACAGTGCGATCCCCACGGTTGCTTTTGTCGCGGTCAACGCCGAGGCGGGGCTGACCGCGGGCATCGCCTTCGCCGTGGCGACGGCGACCGTTCTGGTCGCGCTGCGGGTCGTCCGCCGCGAGCCGGCGCGCCAGGCGTTCTCCGGGCTGTTCGCGGTGGCCTTCGCCGCGTTCGTCGCGTCCCGGACGCACAGCGCCCAGGGTTTCTTCCTGCCCAGTATCATCAAGAACGCCGTCTTTGCCAGCATCGGCCTGCTGTCACTGGTGGTGCGCAGACCGCTCGCAGGTTTTGTGATGGCCGCGATGGATGCCCGCTACGTCGACTGGCGTCACCACCGCGACCTGCGTCGGGCCGCCGTCCGGGCGACACTGGTCTGGATCATTGTGTTCGCTCTGCGGTTCGTCATCCAGGGTGCGCTCTATCTGGCCGGCGAGACAGGGTGGCTGGCCGCTGCCAACATCGCCCTGGGGCTGCCGTTGTTCGGCGTGGCGATCCTGGCTACCTTCGCCATCGTGCGCCGGCTCGCGCCACGTCAGGCTGGCGCGGACGGACGTGACGGTGCCGCCACCCGTGACGGTGCCGCCGGGATGGCCGCCCCTGTCGCCGGTCGCTCCAAGGTCACCGAGGTGGCGGCGAGCCCGCTGGAGTCCCGCCCAGAGCCAGGCTGAGGGCTTCCTCCACATCCCCGCCGGCGCTCACCACGGCGAGCACCTCGTCGCCTTCTTCCAGGGTGGCGTCGGGGGAGGGGAGCACGACCCGCCCGTCCCGCAGGATCGCCACCAGCGCCGCGTCAGCGGGTAGCGCAACCTGCGCGATGGGCGTCCCGATCACCGGGGAGTCCTCGGCCAGGGTCAACTCCACCAGCGACGCGTTGCCCTGCATGAAGCGCATCAGCCGGACGAGGTCGCCGACGCTCACCGCCTCCTCGACCAGGGCGGTCAGCATCCGCGGGGTGGACACGGCCACGTCCACCCCCCACGCTTCGGTGAACAGCCATTCGTTGTTCGGATGGTTGACCCGTGCCACCACCCGCGGCACCCCGAACTCGGTCTTCGCCAGCAGCGAGACGACCAGGTTGACCTTGTCGTCCCCGGTCGCGGCGACCATCACCGCGCACTCTTGGAGGTTGGCGCTCTCCAGGGATGCCAGTTCGCACGCGTCGGCCAGCAGCCAGTTGGCGTGCGGCAGCGCGTCCATCCGTATCTTGCCCGGGTCGCGTTCGATCAACAGCACCTCGGAGCCGTTGTCGATCAGTTCGGCGGCGATGGAACGGCCGACCTTGCCGGCACCGGCAACGGCGATCCGACGTGGCCTCATGTGGGCAGACCTTCCTTCGGACCGGCCTTCAGCACGGCCTCCACCTGCGCCGCCCGTGCCTTGGGAAAAGCCAGGTGCAGCGTGTCGCCGTCCTGGATGAGGGTATGGGCATCGGGGAGCAGACCCTCGCCGAAGCGGGTGACACAGGCGACCCGGGCGCGTGCGGCGCCCTCAAGTGTGGACACGCGTAGTCCCACCCATGATGCGGAGGGTGTCATCTCTGTCAGCAGGATCATGCCGGACGTGTCCGTCCACTCCGGCGTTATGGCATCCGGGACGAGACGGCGCAGAATTTGGTCGCGGGTCCAAC
>NZ_CAUVXI010000183.1:0-11071 GCF_963555845.1 Protofrankia sp. Cas8
GCGGTAATAACCGTTGTGGTCGGCGATGAAGGAGCCGGCGAACTCGACGTCGGGCTTTCCCGGGAGCCAGAACGCGAGCGGACCCAGGTCCACCGTCTGTGGTGCGGGGGTGGCCGGCCGGCCGATCCGGCGGGCAGCCCAGGCCGCCGATCCGGCGCCGGCGCCCAGACCGGCGACGGCGACGGCGGCGAGCAGCAGGCCCCGCCGGGACGCCCGTGCCTTGCCCGGGCGCGCGGCCTTCCCGGAACCGTTCGCGGCCTGCCGCGCGTCCGGACCGACCCATACCGGCTGTTCGATCGTGGCCGGGTCGATGTCGGGCTGTGATCGTGGCCGGCGTGGCCTCGGCACTCCGGAGGTCAGGACCTCCAGGCCGACGGTGTCGAGGTCATCGCCATCCTGCTCGCCGATGGCGGTCCCACCGGCGACGTTGGCGACGCCGGCGACGTTGGCAACCATGGTCGGCGCCTCGTAGAACGCGTTCGACGTCGGCCAGGCGTTCGGGCTCGCCACCGGTGGCGCTTCCCGGGGCATGTCCGGTAGGGCTGCCTGGGGGGCTGCCTGTGGGGCTACCGGAACCGGGGCCGGTCGTGCGGGCGGTTCTGTCGCCGGCGCCGAGACGACGGCCTGTAGTTGGCGGCGAATCCGTTCCGTCGTGGGCCGAGCGGACGGATCCTTGGCCAGAATCGGTTGGAGTATCGAAAAGGTCCGGGCTGCGCGCATCGGCGCGCTCGGCCCTTCGTAGACGACCGCGTGCATGGTCGCGAAGGTGGTATCCCGACCAAACGGGGAGACGCCTTCCGCCGCATGCAGCAGGGTCGTCGCGAGCGAGAAAAGATCGCTGGCCGGACCGGCCTCATCCCCGCGGATACGTTCTGGAGCCATATAGGCGGGTGTGCCGACCACGCCCCCGGCCGCGGTGATCCGGTGATCGGTCTCGTAGGCCGCGACGCCGAAGTCCGCGAGTTTGACGGTACCGTCAGCGGTGATCAGGACGTTCGACGGTTTGACGTCGCGGTGCAGAACTCCTTTGCGGTGTCCGTGCACGAGCGCGTCCAGCAGCGCGATACCGATCCGGGCGACCTCGGGCTCGTCCAGCGCACCGTCCTGCGCGATCACCGCCGCCAACGAACGTCCTGGGACCAGATCCATCACGATCCACTGCGCACCGTGGTCCTCGACTAGGTCGTACACGGTGACCACATGGGGATGGGCACCGAGCCGGGCGGCGTTGCGCGCTTCGCGGCGGGCACGTTCGATCAGCAGTTCGCGGTCCTGGGCCGAGAGGTTGTCAGGAATGCGGATCTCCTTGAGGGCACGTTCGACACCGGTGCCGGTGTCGACGGCCCGCCAGACCGTCCCCATCCCGCCCGAGCCGAGCCGTTCGACCAGCCGGAACCGCCCGCCGATCAGGTGCGTGACCGTGTGCCCGCTTCGCGTCATACGCCCGCCTTCAGCCTGCAACGCGTGCCCAACCCCATGTGACCTCCGCGCTGCTGCCCACTGTCTTTTTCGCCGATGTTAGGCGTCGCCGGGGACAGCCATTGGTTGGCCGGTTCGGGACTCACCCGTCAGGTCTACACACAATCGCCGCTCGGTTTGCCGCGGGGTCGGTCATACCCGGCCTGATGTCGCGGATTTGGCGAACCTGGGCGGCCTGGGAATGGCCTGCGTCACTCCTGGCGGGGTTGCGAAGGCCAGACCGTTGCTACCACGGCGCGCGCCTGGGGCCGATGTCCAGCTTATGGCGGGCGATGTGACGTTCGTCCAACACCGGCGGCGCAACGCCGACCGGCGGTGGAACGCAGGACCAATGCCTGCCGGGCATGTCCCCGTCAGGCCCGGGTGGCGCCACCGTGGGCCGGGCCTGGTCGGGCCGCGGCTGGGGGTCGCTGGGCCTGCCGGTCCGGTGCCGTCGCCCTGTGGTGATCGTTTACTTCCCGCTGTCCGGATCCCGACACGGCTCCGTCCGGATTTCTGGTCTAAAACTCCGACTAGGTCGCTGACCTGCGGTGACGGATGTCCAATGCGGGTCGGGGCCGGCCGGGTAGGACGGGGAGAAGTGGCCGATCCAACGTTCTCGACGAACATACAAGCTGTACGTACACCCTGTATGTTGTCGAGATGGAGCGGCCGTCCGGCCGCACGACGTCGACGCCGAAGGGCGGTATTGCCGTGGCGGTGGAGTGGCGGTACTCGTTGCGGATCGGGATGTACCTGGCCAAGCAGAAGGTGCTGCGTCGTAAGCACTTTCCGCTTGTTCTCGAACTTGAGCCGTTGTTCGCCTGCAATCTGTCATGCACCGGTTGCGGCAAGATTCAGCACCCTGCGTCCGTACTCAAGCAGCGGATGAGCGTCGAGGACGCCATGGCCGCGGTGGAGGAGTGCGGCGCACCGGTGGTCGCGATCGCCGGTGGTGAACCGCTGATGCACCCGCAGCTCGACGAGATCGTCCGTCAGCTCATCGCCCGCAAGAAGTTTGTCCTGCTGTGCACTAACGGGCTGTTGCTCCGCAAGAAGATGGCGAAGTTCACACCGTCGCCCTACTTCACCTTCATCGTCCACATCGACGGGCTGCGCGAGCGGCACGACACGGTGGTGGAGAAGGCGGGCACGTTCGACGAGGCGATCGAGGCGATCGCCGCGGCCAAGGCAGCCGGCTTCCGGGTGGGCACCAACTCCACCTTCTTCAACAACGACAGCCCGCAGGACGTGATCGACGTTCTGTCCTACCTCAACGACGAGGTCAAGGTCGACCAGATCCAGCTCTCGCCCGCCTACGCGTATGAGAAGGCGCCCGACCAGGAGCACTTCCTCGGCGTCTCGCAGACCCGCGAGTTGTTCGCCAAGGTCTTCGGTGACGGCCGGCGCGAGAAGTGGCGGCTTAACCACTCGCCGATCTTCCTGGACTTCCTGGAGGGCAAGCGCGATCTTTCGTGTACGGCCTGGGGTATCCCGAGTTACTCGCTGTTCGGCTGGCAGAAGCCGTGCTACCTGATGAGCGACGGCTACGTGTCGTCCTACAAGGAGCTGGTGGAGACCACTGACTGGGACGCCTACGGTCGGGGTAAGGACCCCCGCTGCGCCAACTGCATGGCTCACTGCGGGTACGAGACCTCCGCGGTGCTTGCCACCACGTCGTCGTTGAAGGAGTCCCTGCGGGCCATGCGCAGCGTCTGAGGCGCGAGGCGCGATACCTGCGCGTTGCGTTTCAGGGACGGCTCGTCCCCTACCGCCTGGCACTACCGCCTGGCACTACCGCCACCGCTTGGCACCACGTTGCGAGCCGGCCACCTCGACGGTGGCCGGCTCGCAACGTTCTCGCTACCTTCTTGTTTTCGTTACTTTTTCGCTTCCAGGCCGACGAGTAGCCGATCGAGAACCTCGCCGGCCTCACGTCGGACTTTCGCGGGTTCCGAGGCCCGGCCGATCAACAGGCTCGCCTCGGACAGGACGGCCGCCAACACCCGGGTGAGGGGCGCGACCGGCAGCGGGTCGATCCGCCCGTCGTCGATCGCCTTGCTCAGCCATTCAGCGAGCAGGCGGTAGCCGTGCCGTTCGACCAGGACGTCCCACGCGTCGTGGCCGAGTACCGCCGGGCCGTCGACCAGCACGATACGTTGGAAGTCGCTGTCGGTGCAGATGTCGAGAAAAGACTGGAAGCCGGTTCGCAGTTGCTCCCAGGCGTCGGTGGCCGGCTCGTCCGTGGCGCGCTTGAGCTCGGTGGTGACGAGCTGTTCGGCGACCTCGAGGGCGACCTGTTCCATCACCGCGCCGAAGAGATCAGCCTTGTCGCGAAAGTGATGATAAAGCGCCCCACGCGTCACCTGCGCGTCGGCCACGATCTCCTCGGTGCCGGTCGCCGCGTACCCCTGGGTCCCGAATCGGTGCCGCGCGGCGGCGAGGAGAACCTCTCGGGTGGCGGCGGGGTGCTCGCTTCCGCGGATCCTGCTCATTCGCTGATTATGTTGCACTCAGTCTTCTAGTGGGCTTGTTCGGTGACGGAAATGTCCATAACTATACCTGGTTGCCCGGGCCGCCGTAGCCGTAGCCGTGGCCCGTGTGAGGCGCTGACCACAAAAAGCGACCGACAATAAGGGTGCGGCATCGCAGGGCTGGGGCGCTTTAATCTAGCGACCATGACTACGACTGAGCCGCGCCCACCGGCTGTTGAGTGGGGCGAGCCCCGCAGTAAGACAATCACCTGGCATGATCCAATGATCACTGCTGCGATGGGGCGGACCATGAGCGGTCTTGACTTCCTCCTGGCGATGCGTGACGGCGTGGTCCCACCCCCGCCGATCGCCATGCATTTTGATTTCGGGATCGGTGCGGTTGCCGAGGGGGACGTTGTTTTTCACTGTGCCCCGGACGAATCCGCATACAACCCGATTGGCATGATACATGGCGGTCTTGTCTGCACTCTCCTGGATACGGTCACGGGCTGTTCCGTGCACACCACGTTGCCAGCCGGGTTCGGATACACCTCCATTGAGATCAAGGTCAACTATCTGCGGCCGATCCAGGTGGTTGACGGTCGCCCGAGCGGCCTGACCGCGCACGGCTGGGTCGTCCGACCTGGTCGCCGCATTGTCTTCGCCGAGGGGGATGTCTGCGGCGCCGACGGCAGGAAACTCGCCACCGCGAGCAGCACCTGCCTGGTGTTTCCGCTTGAGGGCGCGGCCCCGCCGCCGGCCTGACGGCCGTGGGCATCGCACCGCCGCTCACCAGCGGGCGACCATGGTTCGGCCCGTGTTCAGAGCCTGGCGGAGTGCGACCGCGTCGGGTGCCAGCGCGCTGATCAGAACCCCCGGCCCGGCCAGGGGGAGCAGGGCGAAGGTGTCCGTGACCGCCGGGGCGGTCCCGAGCCCGTCCGGCCCGGGGCCCGCGATCAGCAGCGAACCGGTCACGCGGGCGCCACCGAGGACAGCCGGCCCGTCAAGGCCGGGCATACCCGGATCGAGGCACAGCTCCTGGCGCAGGAGCGGGCGCAGCATCCCGCTACGACCTTCTCGGTTGTGGCCCTCCCGGTTGTGGCCCTCCCGGTTGTGGCCGTTGCGTCCCTGTCCCTGTCCCTGTCCCTCGACGTCGACGTCGACGTGCAGTGCGCAGGAGATCGAGCCCGCTGGTTCACCGAAACGTCCGAGGACGATTTCCTCCCGCCACAGCAGCCGGGCGGTTGACGCCAGCCGGATGCGCGCCCGCATGTGGTGGCGGCAGCCGCGGGCGGCCACGGTCGGTTCGGGCAGGTACGCGAGCGCCGCATCCGGCCCCACGTCGGCGCGTACGTCGAACAACGACGGCGGGTCCGCACGGTTCCCATGGCCGCTCTCGTTCTCATCGCTGCTACCGCAGTGGTCCCCGCGGCCGGGTAGGGCCACGGTTGCAGCCACCGTGCGCAGCACCAACGCCACCCCGGCTCCTACGCTGATGTCGAGCCGCAGCCGGTCACCGGCCAGCGGACCGGCCGCCGCATTCACCAGATGGACGGTCGCAGTCGGTAGGTACCCGTGCGGGAGGGCATCGGAGCCGCAGCTGCTGTCCGTCGTGCCGGTGCGGCGCAGCACCAGCGGTACCTGTGACCGCAGCTCGCTCACCCGGATCCCGCCGTCCGGTGTCGGATCGACCTGGACGGCCGCGTGTGCGCTGATCGACGTCCGGCCGGTGCGGTCGCTCGTGGCTGTCGCCTCCAACGTGTTCAGATCCGTCTGCCTGGGCCTGGGCCTGGACCTGGAGGCGGAGTCGGCCCCGGCTCCGGCGCCGGTCGTGGACATTGCAGCAGCACCCACTGGGCCACCGCCGCCGCCTGCGGTTCGGCGGCAAGCGAGGTGAACAGCACCGGGCGCCCGCGCCGGACCCGTTCGGCGTCCCGGGCCATGACGCTGAGGTCCGCGCCCACCAGCGGGGCGAGGTCGGTCTTGTTGACGACGAGCAGGTCGCTGCCGGTCACCCCAGGACCGCCCTTGCGGGGTACCTTGTCGCCGCCGGCCACATCGACGACGAAGATCTGCCGATCGATCAGGCCGTAGCTGAAGGTTGCGGTCAGGTTGTCTCCGCCGCTCTCGACGAAGATCAGGTCAAGCGGCCCGCAAGCCGATTCCAGATCCTCGACAGCATCGAGGTTCGCGGTGATGTCGTCACGGATGGCCGTGTGCGGGCAACAGCCCGTCTCGACCGCACGGATGTGCGTCGGGTCGAGCACGCCCGCCGCGCGCAGGAAGTCGGCGTCCTCGGTGGTGTAGATGTCGTTGGTCACGACCGCGATCCGCAGCGTCTCGCCGAGGGTCCGGCACAGCGCCGCGACCAGCGCGGTCTTACCGCTGCCGACCGGCCCGCCGATCCCGATCCGCACCGCCCGGCCGATCGGTGCCGCCCGGGTCGGACCGTTCCCCGCAGCGCCGCCCCCAGCAGGGGATGCCTGAAGGTTGTGCTCGACATGCATCGCTACACCTTCTCAGGATCGCACTCGCACTCGCACTCGCACTCGCACTCGACATCCGGCCCTGCGGGCGGACGAGCCCAGGTAACGATGTGATTCTGATGCTGTGGGGCCAGCATCAGAATCACATCGTTCGGCCGTGGCCGTGGCCGTGGCCGTGGCCGTCGACGTGGACCGTGGCTGACGGGGCGGAGAACCGATGCGGATCGAGGACGCGGTAGCCATCCAGGAAAAGCTGCGCGATCAGGTGGACGCGGTGGGCCCGGGGCCGCGCACGGTACACACTGTGGCGGGCTTTGACGTTGCTTATGACACGGCCACCGACCGCGTCGCCGGTGCGGTTGTCCTGCTGGCCGCTCCCGACTGGCAGCCGATCGGTCACGCCACCGCCGCGGGCCGGGCCGCCTTCCCGTACGTGCCGGGTCTGCTGTCTTTCCGCGAGCTGCCGGCGTTGCTGGCTGCGTGGGCGGAGCTCCCTGCCGGCAATCCTCCGGATCTGCTGGTCTGCGACGGCTACGGCCTCGTGCACCCACGCCGGTTCGGGCTCGCCTGCCATCTTGGGGTCACGCTCGACCTGCCGACGGTCGGCGTCGCGAAAACGTCGTTCATCGGAAACTACCGTCGCCCGGGGGTCCAGCGGGGCTCGTGGTCGCCGATTGTCGACGGCGGTGACACGGTCGGCCGGGCGCTGCGTACCCAGACGGGTGTCAAGGAGGTCTTCGTCTCCGTGGGGCACCGCATCGACCTGGATACGGCATGTCAGTGCATTCTCGATCTCACGCCGCGTCACCGTCTACCGGAAACCACCCGCACCGCCGATCGGTTGTCCCGCCGAGCACTGGCGGCAGGTCGTCCCGCCGACTCCTAGCGATCTTTCGAGGTTTGTGCGCCGATAGTTGTCTTGTTGATCGCACAAACCTCGAAAGATCGTTCAGGTTGGCCGGCGGATGGAACGCAGGCCGGGTCGGCCGATCGGGTCGGCCGATCGGGTCAGGACGCGAACATGCGGACCGCGGCAGCCCGGTGGCGCTCGGCGAGGAGGTCCAGGCGCGGTCCGGTGAGCGCAGGCAGGTCCGCGGGCAGGCGGTCGCAGGATGCCGCGGCTTCGGCGGCGGTGCGCTCCAGATCGGCCGCCAGGCACGCGAGTACGGCGGTGACCGCCAGGGGGTCCAGGCCGAGCAGGCGGATGGCGCCCGCCGCTGGCCCGCTGACCACGCCATAGGCCAGCGCGAGCGCAGCGTCGGCGGGGGAGATGCCGGCGTGCGCGGCGACCAGACCGAACGTGACCGGATGGTGCGGCGCCGGGATCGGACAGCGCATTCCCGGCCAGGCCGCGCGACCCGCACGCAGCAGCGCACGACCCTGTGCGCGGCTCGCGGACCGTTGCGCCGGTGACGGCGTCCGCGCGTCGAGCTCCGCGTCCAGTTCGATGATGATCCTGTTCAGGAGCGCCCCGGGCGCTGGGTAGGACCGGCAGGCGGCCGCGGCGAAGGTGGCGGTGACCAGGCCTGCGGTAGCCAGGCGGCCACGCAGGAACCGCTCGAGATCGTCGAGATCGCGGACGCTGCCATCGACGACCGCGGCCTCGATACCGCCAGAATGCGCGTGTCCACCGGCTGGTAGCCGGCCGTCCGCCAGTAACAGCAACGCCGCCCGGCTCGCAGCTGGCATCCAGGATCCTTCCGGGCGGCTGTCGGAACGGTGATCGGAACGGTGATCAGAATGGTGATCAGAACAGGAAGTAGCGCTGGGCCATCGGGAGCTCGGCCACGGGCGCGGCGTCGACGGCATCCCCGTCGATACTCACGGTGAACGTTTCCGGGTCGACCCGAATGTCGGGTGTCGCCGTGTTCTCGGGCAGGTCGGCCTTGCCACGCCGGCGCACGTCGGCTATGGCAACCATCGGCTTGGCCAGGTTGAGCCGCTGGGGCAGACCGTCGTCGAGGGCGGCCGGGGCGACGAACGTCAGCGAGGATGCGGCCGCCGGGCCGGGCGCAGCCCCCCACATCGGCCGCGGCAGCACCGGCTGCGGAGTCGGGATAGACGCGTTGGCGTCGCCCATCGCCGCCCAGGCGACACATCCACCCTTGATGACCACGGATGGCCGGACGCCGAAGAACGCGGGGTCGTAGAGGACGAGGTCGGCGAGTTTGCCCGGTTCCACCGAGCCGATCTCGGCGTCCAGGCCGTGCGCGACGGCCGGGCAGATCGTGTACTTGGCGACGTAACGCCGGGCGCGGGCGTTGTCGGCCCGGCCGTCCCCGGGCAGCACGCCGCGCCGCGCTTTCATCACGTGCGCGGTCTGCCAGGTCCGCAGGACGACCTCGCCGATGCGTCCCATGGCCTGCGAGTCCGAACCGATCATCGAGATGGCGCCGAGGTCGTGCAGGATGTCCTCGGCGGCGATGGTGGACGGCCGGATCCGGCTCTCGGCGAAGGCCAGGTCCTCGGGCACCGTCGGGTTCAGATGGTGGCAGACCATGAGCATGTCGAGGTGCTCGTCGAGGGTGTTGACCGTGTGCGGCCGGGTCGGGTTCGTCGAGCTCGGTAGGACGTTCGGTGCCGCGGCCACGGTGATGATGTCCGGTGCATGGCCACCGCCGGCACCCTCGGTGTGGTAGGCGTGGATGGCCCGCCCCGCGATCGCGGCGAGGGTGTCCTCGACGAAACCGGCCTCGTTGAGCGTGTCGGAGTGTAGCGCCACCTGTACTCCGGCTGCGTCGGCGACCCGCAGACAGGCGTCGATCGCGGCGGGCGTCGACCCCCAGTCTTCGTGCAGTTTGAAGCCGGCGGCACCGCCGCGCAGCTGCTCCCACAGCGCGGCCTCACCCACCGTGTTGCCCTTGCCGAGCAGGACGACGTTCACCGGCAGCGTGTCCATCGCCGACAGCATCCGGGCGAGGTTCCACGGGCCGGGGGTGACGGTGGTAGCTCTGGTGCCGTCGGCCGGCCCGGTGCCGCCGCCGATCAGCGTGGTGATGCCGACGCCGAGGGCCTCGGGGACCTGCTGCGGACAGATCAGGTGCACGTGGCAGTCCACCGCACCCGCGGTGAGGATCTTCCCGTTTCCGGCGAGGATCTCCGTACCCGGCCCGATCACCAGGTCGGGATGGACACCGTCCATGGTGTCGGGGTTGCCGGCCTTGCCGAGCGCCACGATCCGGCCGTCCCGGATGCCGATGTCGGCCTTGACCACGCCCCAGTGGTCCAGCACGACCGCGCCGGTGATGACCAGATCGGGGGTACCTTCCGCGCGCGACGCCAGGGCCTGCCCCATGGATTCCCGGATCACCTTGCCGCCGCCGAACACCGCCTCGTCACCGGTGCCGGCGCCGGCCGGGCCGCGGCTGCGGTCCTCGGTCACCTCGATGAACAGGTCGGTGTCCGCCAGCCGGATGCGGTCACCGACCGTCGGACCATACAGGTCGGCGTAGCGCGCGCGGTCCAGATACCGGCTCACCGGATCGTCCCGTCCGGCCCCGTCCCGTCCGGCCCCGTCCCGTCCGGCCCCGTCCCGTCCGGCCCTGTCCCGTCCGGCTCGGCCGTGTTCGACCCGGCCGCGTCCAGCGGGCCGGCCGATTCGGCCCGCAGGCCCGGTACGATCCGTCGGCCGGCGAGCGGCACCAGGTCCACCTCGCGGTCCACCCCGGGCTCGAAGCGGACGGCGGTGCCGGCGGGTACGGCGAGCCGGTGCCCCCAGGCGGCGTCCCGATCGAAGTCCAGCGCCGGATTGGCCGCGGCGAAATGGTAGTGCGACCCAACCTGGACTGGACGGTCGCCGAGGTTGCGAACCCGCAGGGTCAGGATGGGGCGCCCCGGGTTGATCTCCACCGGGCCGTCGCCGTGGCGGATTTCGCCCGGCCTGACGCCGTTCACGGGATCGGCTGGTGCACGGTCACCAGTTTGGTGCCGTCCGGGAAGGTCGCCTCGACCTGGACATCGGCAAGCATCTCGGGGACGCCGTCCATGACATCCTCGCGGGTAAGTACGCTGCGACCGGCCGTCATCAGATCGACGACAGTACGCCCGTCACGCGCGCCCTCCAGGAGGAAGGACGTGATGACGGCGGTCGCCTCGGGGTAGTTGAGCCGCAGGCCGCGGGCTCGTCGCTCCCGGGCGAGGCCGGCCGCGACGTGGATCAGCAGCCGTTCCTGCTCATGCGGGCTCAGCAACACACGTGGAAGCATAGAGCGCCCGGCAACAGGGACGCAGCGTGGTCGGTCCGCCCGGCCAGGGGTTCCGCTTGTGTCGGCCCGGGACGACTCGGTTACGGAAACGTTACAAGCCGCGGGTTCGTGAGCACAGTCGGCTTGCATGGCGGCAGAGTGATGACGCCATGCCCCTCATCCGCTGTCCTGTCGTTCCGTCGTTCCGCACCGCTGCTCGACGCCATACCGGGTGTTGCTCTGCCGTGTGCGGCCCGGCCCGAGGCCGTGAGGTTGGTGCGTGCCGGAATCCGGGCGACGTCGCTGAGCCGAATCGGGCGGGGGCGTTGCGTTGCATTGCGCCCTACACCGTGCTCGCCAGACCTGGGTTTTCGGAGGCTATATGACCGCCGAGCGTGACCGTGAACGGATGCGGCTCGCGTCCGCCCCGGCGCTCTGCTCGCCCGAAGCTGCGCCGGCGGCGCCGGCC
>NZ_CAUVXI010000184.1:0-10526 GCF_963555845.1 Protofrankia sp. Cas8
GAGCGCACACCGGACTGCGCTTTTCAGCGTCCGCCCGGGGCGGTTGTCGCAACTTACCGTTCGAGTCTCGCCGAGTCAAACCGCGCCGGATCAACCGGCGGCCGCCTCACGATACACTCCCGACCACCCTCGTAAGAGGGCCGGACCGGGGAGGGGGGCCACCGTCGCGACTTAGCTTCGGTGTCTCCCGGCTTTCCGCCGGTAAGAGAAAACATACACGATGGACCGGCCGGATTTCATGATCGCAAGCACTTTGTAGAAATTTCTTTCCGTACCCAGACGGCTACGTATCGACACATCCCGGGGATCCGTCCGGCGCTGCGGTGTCCGCCCGTGCTTGCGCCTTTCGGCGGCCCCGGCGCACGCGTAGCGCGCCCGGCAGGAGGGACGCGGATGATCGTCGGTCCGGCTCGACATGCTCGCTGCGACATCGGCTCGCAGAGGGACCGGCTCGCAGCGGGACCGCGGGCCGGAAGAGGCGACGGCGGAGAACGGGGAACAACCAGGGCGACAGCGCAGCGGGATCGGGCGACGAGAGAGATGGTGAAGATCATGCGGGTGGACGGCCTGACGTCTTTTCACGAGGAGATCGAAGGAGTTGTCACGGAGGCGTCCCACGCACCGTCGATCCATGACACCCAGCCGTGGCACTGGCTGGTCGCAGACAGGCGCCTGGAGCTCTTCGCGGACCCGTCCCGACTTCTGGGCGCCGTCGACCCCGACGGCCGGCAACTACTGATCAGCTGTGGTGCCGCCCTGTATTACGCGCGGATCGCCCTGCGGCTGCGCGGGTTCGTCCCGGATGTCGTCGTCCTGCCCGGCGGACCGGGCTATGGCGGCCTCGACCGGGACCTCGCCGGCAAGGAGCCACTCGCGACCATCCGCATCAACGAAGCCAGGCCGCCTGACGCCTGGGAGCGGTCGCTGGGCACCGCAGTACACCTCGGACACGCGGGACACGCGGGACGCGGGCCGATCCAACCCACACCCGACCCGACCGGCGTCCTGGCAGCGCTCCAGGACGCTGCCGCGACCGAGGACGCCTGGCTGGCCACATTGGACGACACCGGCACCGACGATCACCTCGCGACGAACGCGCCATCCGCTCGGCCCGGCCAGGTGGACGGCCAGGATTCCATCGTTGTGCTCGGCACCGCCGCCGACCGTCCGATCGACCGCATGGCAGCGGGTCAGGCGCTCGCGCGGGTTCTGCTGAGCGCCACGGCCCTCTCGGTGGCCGCGTGTCCCATCGGGCACGCCGAGGACATCGACGCGATCCGAGTCGTGCTGCGCGAGATCCTCCACAGCACCGGAACCGTCCAGATGGTCATTCGCCTCGGCCTGCCGGCGGCCGGCGGTGTCCCGGCTGAGCCGGCCCCGCGCCGGCCACTCTCGGAAGTCCTCACGATCTCAGACTGACAGTGGATCTCAATAGGTACAGGTCGGGGCCGCGGCCGGGACGGGGGTGCTCGGATGCGCCGACGCGGCAGCGTCCCCGCCCGTGGTCGCGGCCGGTCCTGCGCCGGTCGGCTGGCCGCCCGCTGCGTCTGCGACGACCCCGGTGAACGAGGATCCGACGATCAGTTCAAGGCGGGTCGCGGTCGGATCGCGCTGGAGCGTGGAGCCGGGCACGGCAGCCTGCAGGGTGCGCGCGGCGGTGTCCTGACCTGGGCCGTAGACAACCGTGGAACTCGTGTGGCTACGCAGGGATGCGTTGCCTTCGTTGGAGGCGCGGAAACCGTGCCTGGTCAGCGCGGTGGCGGCGCGGGACGAAAGCCCCGCGACCGTCGAACCGTTGTAGACCTCGACCGTGATCTGGTCTGCCGGCGTGACGGGGGTGGCGCCGCTCGCCCCGGACCCGGACCCGGACCCGGACACCGACGGCAGCGGCGACGGGGACACCTCGGTGCCACTGTCCGGGGGGCGCAGCGGCGCGACGATACGTTCGAGGTCGATCGGATCGTAGAGCTGGACGGCGCCGAGTCCGGGGAGCTCACCCGAGTCGCCGATGGCGCCTTCCGCACGGGTCGGGGCATGGGTCGGCAAAGTTACTGTATGGATACTTCCCGTAGCCACATCCCGCATCCGAGTGGCCAGTCCCCGCAGGTCTGCGATGCCCGTATGACTGTCGAGGGTGAGCGCGGATGTCACCGATGACAGCAGCGCCTCAAGCTTGACCGGGCTGGTCAGCACCCCACTGGCCATCGCCTTGCGGAAGAGGGCGCCGATGAACTGCTGCTGGCGTCGGATGCGGTCGAGGTCCTGCTCGGGCAGCCCGTGTCGCTGCCGGACGAAGGCCAACGCCTGGCGGCCGTCCACCTGGACAGTCCCGGGACCGCCGAGGAACCCACTCATCGGGTCGTTGGTGTTTGTGCTGACCTTCCGCACGTTGTTGTCGTAGAAGACGTCCCGGTAGGTCGACGGGAGGACGCAGACAGCGACACCGCCGATCGCATCCGTGATGGCGCGGAAGCCCTCGAGGTCCATGGACACGTAATGGTCGATCCGGATGTCGGTGAGCCCCTCGACCATGTTGACCAGCAGAGATGGGCCACCGTCCGCGATCGCCGAGTTGAACTTGGCCCGGTGCGCGCCATGGCGGTGGCCGTTCGTGTCGGTGTACTCGGGAATGGTGACCAACGTGTCACGAGGGAAGGACACCATGGTGCTGGTGCCGTCCGCGGCGAGGTGGACGAGGATCGTGGTATCCGAGCGCTGGCCGGGCGCGTCGCCATAGGCGCCGCCGCTGCCGGCCCGACTGTCGGTACCCACCAGCAGGTAGTTCTCGACACCACGGGCCGGGGCAGCCGGCCGCTGGCCGGTGAGACCAAGATCCACTCTGGTGATTTTTCCGTTGAGATGGTTGTAGAGCACCCAACCACCAACGCTCGCCACCAGTACGACGACCGAGAGCAGCGCGAAAACCACCTGAAGCAACCCTGAGAAGACCTCGGAGGCACCCCGCGCCGGCGAGCCGCCCGGGGCTCGGACCCGCGGATTGAGGCTCGCCGGCAGCACGCCAGCACGTGTCACGCCATCACGGTTCACGGCATCGCCTGTCACGGCATCGCCTGTCGCCACCGGCTGCCGCATCTCGCCCGATACCCACCTCTCAGCCCAGCATCCGCCCGATCCGAGCCTGAGCGTATATAGACATCGAGACGGGCAGGGATGGGCGGCGGCCGATTGGACGGGGTGACGGTGATGACCGGATGGATCATGCTGGGCTTCGTCATGCTGGGATTCACCCTGCTGGTGTGCGCGGTGGCGCTTTATGATCTCCTGCAGCGCCGGCACTCGATCCTTCGAACGTTCCCCGTCATCGGGCACCTGCGCTTCCTGCTCGAAGACGTGGGGCCGGAGCTGCGCCAGTACATCGTCACCGGCAACGACGAGGAGCGGCCCTTCAGCCGCGACCAACGCCGCTGGGTGTACGCCACGGCCAAGCAGGACAACGCCAACACGGGCTTCGGCACCGCCAACGACCTGGAACTGTCGGCGAACTACCTCATCATCAAACCGGCGGCGTTCCCACTGCCGGGGCCCGCGGCCACGGACAACCTGTTGGCCTGCCAGAAGGTGCTCGGCGCGGCACGCGGTCGGCCGCATGCGTTGCGGCCACCGTCGGTGGTGAACGTCTCGGGCATGAGCTTCGGTGCACTGAGCGCGCCGGCGACCACCGCACTGAACCAGGGCTGCGCCATGGCCGGCTGTCTGCACAACACCGGCGAGGGCGGGATATCCGAGCACCACCTGCACGGTGGTGATCTGATCTTCCAGATCGGCACCGGATACTTCGGCTGCCGCACTGTGGACGGCCGGTTCAGCCTTGAGCGCCTGGTCGACCTCGCCGCCAGGCACCCGATCCGCGCAGTCGAGATCAAGCTCAGTCAGGGCGCGAAACCCGGTCTGGGTGGGATCCTGCCGGCGGCGAAGGTCACCCCCGAAATCGCCCGCATCCGCGGGGTGAAGGCCGGCGAAGTCTGTTACAGCCCGTCGACCCACACGGCGTTCGGTGACGTCGACAGCATGCTCGACGTCGTCGAGGAGATCGCCGCGGCGACGGGGCTACCGGTCGGGATCAAGTCAGCTGTGGGTGAGGCGACATTCTGGGAGCAGCTCGCCCGGCAGATGGCGGCCACAGACCGCGGGGTCGACTTCATCACCGTCGACGGTGGTGAAGGTGGCAGTGGTGCGGCGCCGCTCGCCTTCAGCGACCATGTCGCACTCCCCTTCAAGATCGGCTTTAGTCGGGTCCACCGGGTTTTCGTGGAGGCCGGCCTGGACGACCGGATAGTCTTCGTCGGCTCGGCCAAACTCGGCTTCCCCGAGACCGCGCTGCTGGCCATGGCCATGGGCTGTGATCTGATCAACGTCGGCCGGGAGGCGATGCTGGCGCTGGGCTGTATCCAGGCGCAACGCTGCCACACCGACCGCTGCCCCACCGGAGTGGCCACCCAGTCCCGCTGGCTGACCCGCGGGCTGGACCCGCGGGACAAGTCGGCCCGCGTCGCCAACTACGTCCGTGGCCTACGGCATGAGCTGCTGCGGCTCGCGCACTCCTGCGCCGTCACCCATCCGGCGCTCGTCACGCTCGACAGCTTCGAGATCCTCGATGGGCACTTCGGCTCCCGACCCGCACGCGAGGTCTTCGGCGACAACGGCAAGCGGTGGACGTAGGCGTCTCCCGGGTCGGGTGCGCGCAATTCCGTGGTCGGACGTATCCTCAACGGTGGGTCGAGACGTCAAGCGGCGGGATCCATGCCGGTATTTCTTTTCCAGACACATGCATACCGCATAATTCTTCAGGACAACACTCGCCCGTCACCGCCCGTTAGTCGCGCCAGGTAGGCTGGTCACGGACTTCCGGCGCGGAGGGCTTAATGGAGTTTCGACATCTGGTATCCTTTCTGGCCATCGCGGATGAGCTGCACTTCGGACGGGCGGCGGGCAAGCTTCACCTCGCCCAGCCGTCACTGAGCCAACACCTGCAACGCCTTGAACGCGAAGTCGGCGTCAAGTTGGTGGCCCGCACCTCCCACGAAGTCCGACTCACACCGGCGGGAGTCGCGTTCCAAACCGAAGCAAAACGGATACTCGATCAGGCCGGCAAAGCCGTTCAGGCCGCCCGCGACGCAGCTGCCGGGCGCGCTGGCACGATCAACATCGGCTACAACTTCCCGGCCGGTCATCGCGTCCTGCAGCCAACCCTCGTTCGGCTGCACGCCACCCACCCCGGGCTGGTCGCCCACCTGTGGGAACGACGCACAGGCCCCCAGCTCAAGGGCCTGCTCAGCGGCGAACTCGACGTCGGCTTCATATTCGGATTGCCGCCGACCAACGATCTTCGGTCCCGCGAGGTGCTGCGGCTGCCGCTGGTGGCCGTGGTCGGCAAACAGCACGACTGGGCCAGCCGCGAACAGGTTCCGTTCCGGGAACTGGAACACCAGGCATGCGTCCTGTTCAGCCGTATCCAGTCCCCGGCCATGTACGACACGATCGTCACCACGGCCGAGCGACTCAGGATCATCCTGCGGGTCGCCGCCGAGGTCGACGACCCGGGAGCGACTGCCCTGGTGCTCAACACTCGCCCCCTGGTGGGGTTCGCCTCGCTCGACCGGGTCCGCGGGACCAAGGGCCCGGTTGCCGTGCCCCTCATCGATCCCGTCCCGATGCTGTCCGTCCACGTGGTGTGGCGACCGAACCGAACCAAGGTCGTCGACGCCCTGCTCGACACCCTGGAGGAGACCGGTCCGTTCCACTGAGCTTTTCCGCTGAGCTTTTCCGCTGAGCCTTGCCGGGCGCTCCTGGAGCGACCGGCAAGAGGGGACGCGGCGTCGCAGGGCCGGGATGGGCCGAGGCCAGTCGCCGATGTTTCCATCGAGCATTCCAATCGCCTGGCCACACTGCCTTCTCGGGTCGTCTGGGATAATTGGACGAGTGGCGCCCGTAAAGCGCCGCCTGGTATGAATGGCCTGGATCACCCAGTTTCACGCCGTTTTGGGTCCAATTGTTCCCGAGGCTAGCCCGTCCGGAGGTCGGTCATGTCCGCGCCAATGACCCACGATCAGTTGACCGCAGTGCCGACGCCGTCAAGCGCCCCGTCCCTGACCGTCGTCAGAACAACGCGGGAAGCCGACGACATCATTTCTCTGGTCCTCGCCCATCCCGCTGGAGAGAAACTCCCCGGGTGGACGCCGGGCGCCCATGTCGACGTCGTCCTCGGGTCCGGTCTGATCCGACAGTACTCATTGTGCGGCGACCCGGCCGACGATATGCACTGGCGAATCGCCGTACTGCGTGAAGAACACGGCCGAGGCGGGTCGGTCTACCTGCACGACGAGGTCCAGGCCGGGTGGTCGTTGCCGGTCGGCCCACCCCGTAACAATTTTCCGCTGGTCCCGTCCCGGCGTTACATTCTCATCGCCGGCGGCATCGGAATAACCCCGCTCCTGCCTATGATCTCCGAACTCGACAAGCGGGACGCCGAGTGGACGTTGTTCTACGGCGGTAGACAGCGGACCAGCATGGCGTTCCTCGACGAGCTGTCGGCTCACCAAGATCGTATTGCCGTCCATCCGCAGGACGAATCCGGGCTGTTGCCGCTGGAGCACATCCTCGGGCAGCCTGAGATCGGGACGGCGGTCTACTGTTGCGGGCCCGAGGGCCTGCTCACGGCGGTTGAAGCCGCCTGCGGTGGCTGGCCGGCCGGCGCTGTGCACGTGGAACGTTTCCGGCCCCGGGAACGACCCGACGATCGCCCGGCGGACACCGCCTTCGACGTGGTGATCGGCAGTACTGGACAGAAGATACGGGTGGGCGCGGACCGGACGATCCTGCAAACTCTTGAACGCGCCGGCTTCGACGTGCCGTCATCGTGCCGCGAGGGCACGTGCGGCAACTGCGAGACCCGGTTCAGCGCCGGCGAGGTCGATCATCGTGACGAGGTGCTAACGATCGAGGAGCAACGCACCGGAGACGCCCTGATGATCTGTGTGTCACGAGCCCGCACGGATTCGCTGGTCCTCGACATCTGAGGCCTCGTATCGGTCGCCTCAGCCACGACACCAATCGACGACACCAATCGACGCTGTCAGGCCGGGATGATCGGGTTGAGCCCGTCACATCCGACGGACGTCCAATTTTCGGCGCGTTTGCTCTCCGTACACCGTCCTGGAGTTGAATGCAGCTGCGCCTGAGAGATATGACGCCGTGGCGAACAGATCCGGGAGGCCCACGGAATACAAGACGGTGTCGGTCCGGCGCGAAAGGAGAGCCGGAGCGGTGAGCCGTATCCAGATCGAAGCGTTGACCAAGCGTTTCGGCAAGGTCACCGCCGTGGACCGGGTGAGTCTCGACATCAGCGACGGCGATTTCCTCGTCCTGCTCGGCCCGAGCGGCTGTGGAAAGTCGACGTTGCTCCGGATGATTGCCGGACTGATCGAGCCCGACGGCGGGCGGGTCCTGCTGGATGAGCGCGACGTCACCTTCACGCCGCCCAGGGACCGCGATATGGCGATGGTTTTCCAGAGCTACGCCCTTTACCCGCACCTGACAGTCGAGCGCAATATCGGTTTCCCGCTGCGCTCGCGTCGACGCCCACGCGCGGAGATACGCGAGAAGGTACGGGCGGTCGCGGAGCTGCTCGATCTGGCCGACCTGCTCGACCGCCGACCCAGAGCGCTGTCCGGTGGGCAGCGCCAACGCGTGGCGGTCGGCCGGGCGCTGGTCCGCGACCCGGGTGCCTTTCTCATGGACGAACCGCTGTCCAACCTCGATGCCCAGTTACGCACCGCGACCCGTGGCCAGCTACGGGCGCTGCACAACCGGCTCGGCTCGACCATCGTCTACGTCACGCACGATCAGGTCGAGGCCATGACCATGGCCACCCGGGTCGCGCTACTCAATGCCGGCCGCCTTGAGCAGGTCGGCACTCCCACCGAGGTCTACGACGAACCGGCGTCGACGTTCGTAGCGGGCTTTCTGGGCTCACCACCGATGAACCTGCTCCCGGCCCTGGTCGAGAACCACTGCGGACGCGTCCGCGTGCACGCCCCCGGCGTGCAGGTGCCGCTGTGGGCGGCCGGCGACTTCCCCGGTCGCGACATCATCGTGGGGATCCGCCCGGAACATCTGGTCGGCGTCCCGCCGGCGTCGCCGGCACCCATGTTCCGCGGTCGGGTAACGGCGGTGGAGAACCTCGGCAGCGACGAGGTCGCCCAGTGCATGGTCGGCGACGCGCCTGTGTTCGCGCGCGGACCGCGCCCGCTCGGGCTGCGTCCCGGCGACCCGGTGGCCTTTGACACCGCCGCAGATCGCGTGCACCTGTTCGACCGCGCCAGTGGTCGCCGGCTCGTCTGGCAGCCAGAAGGATCGCCTCGCATAAGGAGCACGACATGAAAAGATCGAGCTGTCTCGGCGGTGCCGCGGCCGTGCTCGCCCTCGCACTCACCGCGACCGCCTGCGGCGGGGGCAGCTCACCGGCTGCCGCCCCGTCAAGCACCGCAACCGTTCCCGAACTCAGGGCCGACCAGCAGGTCTCGATCGTCCTGGAGAGCTACAACCTGGCGCAGGCCGGGGCGTGGACCGACACGTTCACAGATCTGATCAACAGGTTCCAGAGCGCCCATCCCAACATCAAAGTGACGGCCCAGAAGCCCGCGACCGCGACCGCCAGTGGCTACGGATCGGCCGCGACGGCCAGCATCCAACGCCAGATCGCGGCCGGCAACCCGCCCGACATCGGGCAGCTGGGATTCGGTGACCTCTTCTACGCGGTGCAGGGGCTGGGGGCCACGCCACTCGACGACGTGGTCGGCCACGACGCGGTGCAGGCCAACTTCGGCGGCACGCACCCGTTCGCGCCGACCGCGCGCACTCTGGGCGACGTCGACGGCAAGACCTATGGCATGCCGTTCGTGTTCTCCACCCCGATCCTCTACTACAACGCCAGCCTGTTCACCCAGGCCGGCCTCGACCCTGCAAAACCTCCGACCACCTGGGCGGAGGTCAAGACCGCCGCCCTCGCCATCAAGGACAAAGCCGGTAAGGACGGCGTCTACATCGACTGCCTGACCAAGAAGGCCGGTGACTGGTGCTACCAGTCCCTGGTCGACTCCAACGGCGGATCGGTGCTCTCCGCCGACCGGACCAGGCTCACCTTTGCCCAGGCGCCGGCGGTCGAGGCCGTCACGATGGCCCAGGACCTGGTCCAGTCCGGCGCAACCCCCAAACTCTCCCAGGAGCAGGCATATCCCGCATTCGCCCGCGGTGAGATCGGCATGATCGTAGAGAGCAGCGCGGGTGAGGCCATGTTCCGTAAGGGCGCCACCGGTGCGAAGCCCCCGTGGGATCTGCGGGCGGCCGGGCTGCCAAGCTTCGGCGGCACGACGGTGGAACCGACCAACTCCGGGGCTGCCCTGGTCATGTTCGCCAAGGATCCGGCCAAGCAGCGGGCAGCCTGGGAGATGATCAAATTTCTGACCGGTGATGAAGGCTACATCCAGCTCACCAGCAAGATCGGCTATCTGCCGTTGCGGACAGGCCTGCTGGACGACCCCGCCGGCCTCAAGGACTGGGCGGCGAAAAACCCCCTGATCAAGCCGAACATCGACCAGCTCGCCCGGCTCCGGCCGACGGTGGCCTTCCCCGGTGACAACTACGTCCAGATCAGGGACACGATGCTCGATGCCGTTGAAAGCGTCGTCTATAGCGGGGCTGACCCACCGTCCACGCTGGCCACGGCTGCGGATCGGGCGACAAAGCTGCTGCCGAAGACGTGAGGCCGTGGCGACCGTGGCGACCGTGCATCGACACAGGCAGGATCACCCGACGTGTTCGTAGAGGTCACCGCCGCGACGACGCCTGAGACGCCGACGCCGGTCAGCGCAGCCCGGCCCTCACCCACGCGCCGGGTGCTGCGGGCGCTGCCGCCCTTTCTCTACCTCACGCCGGGACTCGGCTGCCTGGCGGTCTGGACCTACCGCCCGCTGGTCGAGGCTGCGCAGCTGTCATTCTATTCGTGGAACCTGGTGCCAAGCAGGCCGAAGATCCCGGTCGGTCTGGACAACTACCGCCACGTCCTGCAGCTTCCAGAGCTCTGGCACTCGCTGTGGCTGACGGCGGCGACGATTGCGTGCCTGCTGCCGTTCACGGTCGTCCTGCCCACGATCGTCGCCCTGCTCACCCGCCGGGTGCGGGGCCGCCTGCGCGTCGGCTACCGGACCCTGGTGTTCGCGCCGGTGCTCGTTCCGCCGGTGGCGAGCGCGGCGATGTGGGTATGGCTGCTGGACCCACGGCACGGCCTGGTGGACCGCCTGCTGGGCCGACCGGTCAACTGGCTGCATGAACGTGGTCCCGCCCAGCTCGCCGTCGTCGGCATCACCGGCTGGCACCTGCTCGGCTTCGCCGTCCTCGTCGTCACTGCCGGCCTGGCCGCAATCAACGACGAGTACGCCGCGGCAGCCCAGCTCGACGGCGCGACCCGGTGGCAGATCACCCGATGGATCACCCTGCCGCTGCTGTCG
>NZ_CAUVXI010000184.1:10551-11089 GCF_963555845.1 Protofrankia sp. Cas8
TGCTCGTTCCGCCGGTGGCGAGCGCGGCGATGTGGGTATGGCTGCTGGACCCACGGCACGGCCTGGTGGACCGCCTGCTGGGCCGACCGGTCAACTGGCTGCATGAACGTGGTCCCGCCCAGCTCGCCGTCGTCGGCATCACCGGCTGGCACCTGCTCGGCTTCGCCGTCCTCGTCGTCACTGCCGGCCTGGCCGCAATCAACGACGAGTACGCCGCGGCAGCCCAGCTCGACGGCGCGACCCGGTGGCAGATCACCCGATGGATCACCCTGCCGCTGCTGTCGCCGACCCTGGTCCTGCTGGCCCTCATGACCGTGCTGCTCGCCGGGCAGTTGACCTTTCCGCTGATCGACGCGCTCACCCAGGGCGGCCCTGACAATGCGACGACCAACGTCTACTACCTGCTCTGGGAGTACGGCTTCAAGAGCTTCGACGCGGGCCTCGCCGCCGCCGCCGGTATGGCCTTCTTCCTGTGTTTCGGGCTGGTGGCCGTCTTCCTCGTGTGGCTGTTCGAGAGACTGAGCGTCCATGACGACTG
>NZ_CAUVXI010000185.1:0-6419 GCF_963555845.1 Protofrankia sp. Cas8
GCGGGTCGGGAACCCGATCCGACACATCCGGTTTCCGGCGGTCCTTGCCGGTGACGTCGCCGGTGACGTCACCCGTCACGAACAGGGTGCTCCAGTGGTCCAGGAGATGCTCTGCCGTGGTGGCATCGCGGCCCTCGGCCCACAGATGGGTGACGGCTTCGGCCGGGTCCGGGAGTACCAGGACCCATGAGCCGTCCGGCAGGATCACCCGAACGCCGTCGGTGGTGTCGATGGTGCACCCGCTGTCGGTGTCGACCGCCTCCATCACCCGCCGCATCACCATGCCCTTGGCCGCCCACGGCGTCGGCACGGATCTGCGGAGCACGGACACGGCCGGGATGCGCGCGTCGATCGCGCTCAGGGTCAGCCGGGTCCGGGCGACCAGCGCGGCCAGTCTGACGAACGCGGCCAGGCCGTCGATCGCCGGCGCGAACTCGGGTACCACGAATCCCCCGCGGCCGTCCGCGGCGAACACGACGTTCGGCTCGCTCGCGGCCCGGGTGAGGTCGGCGGCCGACAGTGAGGTGCGCCGGACCGTCAGCCCGTGGAAGCGGCTCACCTGGTCCGCGACCCGGGTGGTGGTGACCGGCAGCGCGACGTGCGCTCCCCGGTTCTCGGCCGCGACAAGGTCGAGGAACACCAGCAGCGCCCGCTCGTCGTCGATCAGGTCGCCGCGTTCATCCACGATCGTGATGCGGTCACCGACGTTGTCGAAACGGACGCCGACGGCAGCCCGCGAGCTGGCGACGAGCGCGCCGAGGCGGTCCAGGGCGCGGCGGCGATCGTCCGGCGTCTGCGCCGGGACGGTCTCGTCCAGCCGGCCGTTGACGGTGAGGACGTCCACCCCGAGCCGGCCCAGCAGGGTGGGCAGGACCAACGAGGTCGTTCCCCCGGCCGGATCGATCACGATTTTGAGGTTGGCTTCGGCCAGGCCGGCGGTGTCCACCCGGTCCAGCAGGTCGCGGGTGTAGATATCGGCGGTACGGGCGGGGAAGCGCAGCTCCCCGATCTCTTCGGGAAAAGCCCGCCGGAATTCCTGCCGGCTGACGACCCGATCGAGCGTGCGCTGCATGGCAAGCGAAAGATCGCTGCCCTCGGAGTCCATGAAGCTGATGTCCACCCGCTCGGCGTCCCCCGGTGTCGTGCGCACCATGATTCCGCCGGCGGCATCGGAGGCGCGGACGTCGAAGCGGGCCACCGGCATCGGCGCGACCTCCAGATCCCGCACGTCCATTGCGCTCGCGGTGAGCGCACTGATCATCGCCCGTTTGAGCGCCCGGGCGGCCCGTGAGCCATCCCGGACCGTGGTCACCGTGGATCCCTTGCGCAGGGTCGTGGCATAGGCGCTGGCGAGGCGGACCACCAGTTCGGGGGTGATCTCGACGTTGATCAGCCCCGACACCCCCCGGGGGCCGAACAGCGAGCGCTGTCCCCGGGATTCCCAGATGACGCTGGTGTTGACCACCGCGCCGGCCTCGATGGTCTTGAACGGGTACACCATGACGTCGTGGGAGACGAACGACTCCTCCTCAAGCACGCACTCGTCGCCGACCACCGCGCCCTCCTCGACCCGCGCGGCCCGCAGCACGTCGGTGCTCTTACCGATCACGCAGCCCCGCAGGTTGGTCAGCGACCCGATCAGAGCGTTGTCCTGGACGACGGCCCGGTGCAGGAAGGCGCCCGATTTGACCACGACGTTACTGCCGATGACGGTGAACTCACGCAGCTCGGCACCGGCCTCGATCTTCGTGTAGTCACCGATCACCAGCGGACCGCAGAGCACCGCCTCCGGATGGACGTCGGCGTCCCGTCCGACCCACACCCCCGGCGAGACCTCGAACCCGCCGATCTTCACGTCGACCTGGCCGTTGAGGACATCGGCCTGGGCCCGAAGGAAGCTCGGGATGGTGCCGACATCCTCCCAGTAGCCACCCACGACGTAGCCGAACAGGGGCGCGCCGGCAGCCAGGAGCTGGGGGAAGACGTCCCCCGACCAGTCCACCGACTCTCCGACCGGAACGTGGTCGAGCACCTCCGGTTCCATCACGTAGATGCCGGTGTTGACCGTGTCGGAGAAAACCTGCCCCCAGGTCGGTTTCTCCAGGAAGCGGATGATCCGGCCGTTGTCGGACGTGATGACGATCCCGAACTCCAGGGGATTCGGGACGGCCTTGAGCGCGATCGTGACCAGCGCACCCTGCTTGCGGTGGTAGGCGACCAGCGAGGTCAGGTCGATGTCGGTGAGCGCATCCCCACTGATCACCAGAAACGGATCGTCGCGCAACGCGTCCTGTGCGTTGCGGACGCTGCCGGCCGTCCCCAGCGGTGTGGTCTCGGTCGCGTACGACAGGTGCATACCCAGCTCGTCACCGTCACCGAAGTAGGTCCGGACGTGGGCCGCGAGGAACTGCACCGTGATCACGGTCTCATCGAAACCGTGCCGTTTGAGTAGCCGCAGCACATGCTCCATGATCGGACGATTGACGACGGGGAGTAGCGGTTTGGGCTGATTGGCGGTCATCGGGCGCAGGCGCCTTCCTTCACCGCCCGCCATCACGACGGCTCTCACCGACCCACCTCCGCGTCTGCCCGGCCGGCCTCGCCGCGGTCGGCTCCGGGCGACACCGGCGGTTCGGTACCGCTGCCCGCCCGCGCAAGCTGGCGGACCTGTACCCAGTAGAGGATCGCGGACCACCAGTACAGAGCGGTACCCCAGATGGCGAACGCCCACCCGAGCGGACGGGAGACGCTGGCGAGCCAGTTGTCGCCCGCTGACAGCAGCAGCAGCGGGAAGGCGTAGAGCAGGTTGAACGTCGCGGCCTTGCCCAGGTAATGCACGGGCAGGGTGGGGCCGTAGCCCAAGCGGCGCAGCACCGGCACGACGCCGGTGATCGCGACGTCCCGGCCGATGAGCAGCGCGGCGAACCACCAGGGAACGATCTCGCGCAGCGTCAGCGCAATGATCGTCGCCAGGATGTACAGGCGGTCCGCCAGCGGGTCGAGGAGAATCCCGAGCCGGCTGGTCTGCCCCAGCGCCCGGGCAAGTTTGCCGTCGAGATAGTCGCTCACGCCGGCGAAGGCGAGTACTGCGAGCGCCGCACCGTCAGCCTTGGGACCCAACGCCAGCCACAGGAACACGGGTACCCCGGCCAGGCGCAGCGCGGAGAGCACGTTCGGGATCGTGAGTACCCGGTCGGACGGATGGATCGCCGTGGTCACCCTCGACACCCCTTCGCACCCGGACCCGCCCGGTCAACCGTTGCAGCCCCCGGCCAACCGCTACAGCACTCGGCCAACCGCTACAGCACTCGGCCAACGTAGTACGTCGAGCTCCAGATGGGCACCAGCGAGACTGTTCGCCCGGTCTCCGGGGCGCTCCACACGTATCCGTTACCGGCGTAGATCGCGACATGGGTGATATTGCCCGGGGTTCCGAAGAAGATCAGGTCGCCGGGCTGCTTGCCGGCCTGGGGCACTCGCAGCGAGGCGGCGAACTGCTGCTGGGCCGTCCGCGGCAAGGAGCGCCCGAGCTGTTTGAAGACATACTGAACCAGGCCGGAGCAGTCGAACGCGTAGGGCCCCTCGGCCCCGTACACGTACGGCTTGCCCCGCTGCAGCGATGCGAGGTAGACGGCCTTCTCCCCGATGGAGCTGCCCGGGACGACCGTGGGCGCGGTCCCGGCCGCCGCGCCCCCTGCGGAACCGCCTCCCGGGCCCGTCGGGCTGCGCACCGTCACAGTGGTCGCTCCGGCGAGCGAGGGACGCAGGACGTTCGTACCGTCGAAGACCGCGGTGAGCGTCGTGGTCGACAGCAGCCGGGTACTGATCGTCGCGGTGCCGGTGCTGTCGGTCCGTAGCTGGGCGGTGGTGGTCCACTGCGGGCCGTTGGCCACCGCGATACGGACCCGCTGGTCGGCGACGGGACGTCCGGTCCCGACCTCCATGGCGCGGACGGTGATGACGACGGGTGCGTTCGGCGCGACCGTCGCCTGATCGGCGGCGATCGACATCGTGGTGAAGGTCGGATCCGGATTGCCCAACTTGGCGGCCAGGTCGACGGTGGCGCCCGCGGGAGCGGCCCCGTGGGTGCCACCGCCGATCATCGCGGCGTTGTCGACGGTGGCTGCGGTAGTTGTCATCGGCCCAAGAGTCGCGTTTCCGCCCGGGCCGGGCATCGTCGCGGCAAAGCCCGCCGTCGATGCAGCCAGGGTCCCGGTCGTCACCGCGGCGATCGTGGCGACCCGTCGGGACTGCGGGCCGAGACGGGCATGCCAGGGGTTGGGCTCATGGTCACCGGCGCTCTCGGGCGCCTGGTCACGATGGCGACCACGACCGGCCTGCTCTCCGTCTACGGGGAGCCGGATCACGCCACGTGGATGCAACGCGCGTCCTTCCCGAACGCCTGCGAGGCAGTGTGGCGCCATGCCACGAACCGATGTCGCTGGCACGCCTCAAGGCGCCGGCTGAGGGGGAGAACCCGGCCGACGACCGTCAGGACTGCGAAACCTCGCTCCTGCCCCCTGGCTGCTCGGAGGGGACATCGGACCGGGGCAGGACTGGGCGTTTCGGTCCGACGCGTGTGTTCGAGGGGGAATGTTGATCTTTGCTGAGGGGGTACACGTGTTGTGTCAAACGATATCGGGTAGCCCGTACGGGTAGGCAATACCCCCAAACCCAGCATGTAGCCACATCCAACCAGTGGTCCTATGTAGTCCTTGTGTTGGGCATCGACATGAGGTAGCTACGATCATGACCGCTGCCGGTCCTAACGGCCGCCTCTGGCGTCGATCGAATGTGTCAAGGATGTCGCCGACATGATCGCGAACCTTCTGTGCGACGGCCGGTTCGGCGAGGCTGCAACAGTAAAGTGTGGCGGCATCGGTACCGGCGGGCCCTCGTCCCCACAGTTCCCAGACGTGCATCAGCACCACTTGGCCCGCCGGGCACCTGACGCATGCGTTGCGCTTCGCCCATGCCGGCGCACCGCGTCGGCGAACTCGGCGAACTCGGCGAACCGTCGGTACTCCGCGGATCGTGACCGGCTCGCCGACGTAGGGATCCCGGTAGCACTGAAGAAATTTCCAACGGATATCGCCGACGGCGGTGACGCTGAGGGATGATCCGGATCTTCAGGCGGCGTCCGGCGGCGCCGAGCCGGCCGTGCCGCCGATGGAGTCGATGAGAGTCGATGAACACGGTCACCACGAAGGTGTGGCTGGCAGTCGCTGATGCTCGCGGCTACGTTCTGTTCCGATTCGGTTCGGTACGGGGCGTGAGGTAGGCGTTTGTCCGAAAAGATGTTCTCCCAGGACCAGCTGGAGCAGCTGCGCTCGTTTCCTGAGGTCAGCGTGGACGAGCTGATCCGGTACTTCACGCCGGCGGCAGGGGATGTCGCGTTCGTTGATCCGGGACGCGGCCGGGGCGCGGCGGACCGGCTGGGCATGCTGGTGCAGTTGTGCACGCTGCCGTGGCTGGGGTTCGTGCCTGATGACGTGACCTCAGCGCCGCCGGCGGCCGTGAACCGGCTGGCGGATCGCCTGGGCGTGGATCCGGAGGTGCTGTCGTCGTACGGGCAGCGGGCGCAGACCCGCTCGGATCACCTGGGGAAGATCGTCGAGTACCTGGGGTGGAAGACTGCCCCGGCTGGCAGCGAGGCGACGAAGGAGCTGGAGCAGTTCCTCCTCGACCGGGCGATGGAGCACGACTCGCCGACGCTGCTGTTCAACCTGGCGCGCGAGTACCTGGTGTCGGCGAAGGTGATCCGGCCCGGCGCGGTCGTGCTGGCGAAGATGATCGGGACGGCCCGCAAGGGGGCGGGTGAGCGCTGCCGAACGAGCGGCGCCGGTTCCTGGCCCAGGTGGCGCGCCGGTCAACCAACCAGGGGCTGGAGCGGCGGCAGGAGCGCAGGTACCCGATCCTCCTGGCGTTCGTGGCCCAGGCGGCGGTGGACCAGTTGGACGAGGTCGTGGCGCTGTTCGACCAGGCGGTGTCGGCCCGGGAGTCCCGGGCGAAGTCCAGGACGCAGGAGGCGCTGGCTGAGCGGGCGAAGAGGGGCGAGGCCCGGCAGCTGCTGATGGACGTGATCCTCCCGGTGCTGGCAGACCCGTCGGTCCCGGACGAGCTGGTCGGCGGCAGGCTGCGGAACCAGATCGGGATGCAGCGGCTGCGGGAGATGACCTCCGACTCCTGGAAGCCGCTGCCGAAGGACCACGGCCGGCTGTCGGAGCTGGACTCGTCCTACTCGTACCTGCGGCAGTTCACCCCGAACGTGCTGGCTGTGATCGACTTCCAGGGCGGCCCGGGCACCGCGGAGCTGATGGAGGCGGTGGCCATCCTGAAGGAGATGAACCGGCTCGGCGGCCGGAAGGTCCCCGCGGACACGCCGACCGGGTTCGTGCCCGCGAAGTACGCCGACTACC
>NZ_CAUVXI010000185.1:6646-10730 GCF_963555845.1 Protofrankia sp. Cas8
GCACGCAAGAGCGGGGAGGACACCGCCTACCGGCGCTACTGGGAGCTGTGCGTGACCCTGTGCCTGCGGGACGGGCTGCGCTCCGGCGACGTGTTCGTGCCAGGGTCACGCCGGTACGCCGACCCGTCGACCTACCTGTACACAAGCGGGCAGTGGGCGCCCCGGCAGCCTGATCCAGGCTGGGATCGATCTTCGACCGCTCGATCGATGACGACCTTCGGTGACGCAATGGATGTCAGGAGTGACGGCGCATCGCTTCGCCGAAGTATGGCCGGGTCGAGTTCTCGGCAGCCTCAAAGCCATAGTGGAGCATCTCGGTCTCATAGTGTCGCTTAGCCTCGGTGAAAGTGGTGCTGCAGGCCGTCGCTCTGCGTAGAACCTCGGTAAGCAGGGCGGCGTCGCGCAGGGCCGTGTTGGCTCCTTCACCACGGCCGGGGGTCATGGTGTGGATCGCGTCGCCGAGCAGGGTGATGGCGGGCTCGACCCACGGCTGGATGGAGCGGGCGCAGAAGATGCCGAACGGGAAGGTGGCCGAGGCGTCGGCCTGTTCGACGACCGCGCGCAAGGCCGGATGCCAGTTGGCGATGAGGTCTTGCGCGATGTGTTGGAGGTCCGGCCCGTGGGCGGCCCAGAACTGGCGCCCGGACACCGGACGGTCGCGGAGACTGAGAGTCCAGCGCAGATAGTCCGGGACCTGACTCAACCGGACCTCCGGTGCGAGCCGGGCCGTGGCCTGGTCGAACGGTTCGGTTTTGATGAAGGCGCCGACTCCGAGCGTGACGCCCTGGGTGTCCTTGGCGCGAGGCATTCCGGTAAGGAACTCGGGCGGCACGGCGGCTCGCAGGTCCGCTGCGATGGGCGTCTTGCCGTAGATCGACCGTCCGAAATCGTCGAACTCGGCATCGGGCACGAGTTGGGCCCGGACCGCCGAGTTGGTGCCGTCGGCACCGACCAGCAGGCGCCCGGTCTCCACGGTGCCATCAGCGAAGTGCGCGTCGACTAGGCCGTCCGGGCGTGCTTCGTACCGCAGGTACTCCCTGCCGAACTGCACAACGTCGCCGAGCCCACCCAGCAGGATTTCGCGCAGCGTCTGACGGTTGACCGCGACGCCCACGGCTGGGGGCAGCGGCTTGCGGAAGATCACCTTCAGGGTGGAGGTGAACAGAACGAAGTCGCCCGTCGGCGCGGGGCTGGCGATGGCGCGATACAGCTCATATAGACGCGGCGGCAGGCACTGGCGCAGCGCATCGTCCCCGTGTCGATTGATGGAAAAGCCGTAGCCCTGCCGGTCCGGCACCGGCGACGCCGCACGATCGAAGACGGCGACCGGCACGCCGGCCCGGTGCAGCCCTTGGGCCAGGCACAGCCCGCCGACACCGCCACCGATGATCAGCACGCGAGGTAAGTGGTTCGTGGACAGGTGCTCTGCCATACTCGCCACGCTAGCAGAAAGCTGTCGCGACAGTAACTGTCTAGTCATCTATCCTGGCGACGTGGCACCCCCATTTCTCCCGCCAGAGGCCGCACGGCTCGTGCTGGGTGGCGGCTCGCTGCTGCACCGCACGGCGAGGGAACTGAACACGGCGCTGGAACGATCGCTCGCACCTTTCGACGTCACAGCGCAGCAGGCCGCTTTGCTGCTGCGCCTGCGCTCGGAGACCAGCCCACACCGCCTCGCCGCCGCCCTGGGCACCGACACCGCCGGGATGACCCGCCTGCTCGACCGGCTAGAGGACAAGGGCCTCGTCAGCCGCGTCCGGCACCCATCAGACCGTCGGTCCGTCCGCGTCGAACTCACCGCCGCCGGAGCCACCCTCACACCCCGCCTCGCCCCCGTATTCGGTTCGGTCATCCGCCGCCTCTTCGATGGCTTCTCCACCGACGATCTTCAACAGCTATCCGTCATGCTCCAACGCATGTTCACTAACCTCACCTCCAGCGACACCTGACCAGCCAGTTACCCGCTGGATTGATGGACACACGGATGTCTGGGCGGTCTTCCGTGACGCCGCGACGTTCGCGGCCGTGGTCGATCGGACCAGACGTCTCGATCACCAGCTTCACGGCCTCACTCTTGAACTCAGGCGTGAACACCCTGTGTTTCTGTGACAGCCCTCTCCCTTTCCGGGGACTATGTCGCCGAGCAGCTGGGCCTGTCGCCTGCGGCCGTCGCCGGCTACGGCGCGGCCGAACACCGCTGGGACCACCAGGAGCAGATCCGCGAGGCGTACGGCTACACGAAGTTCGACTTCGACCAGTGGTTCTCGCTGGCCCGCTGGAGGTCCCGCCGTCCCTGGACGAGCTCAACCGGCAGGTCGACGCCCGCCTGCCCGTCGTCGACCTGCCCGAGATGGTGCTGGAGGTCAACTCCTGGGTGCCCTACCTCGCCGAGTTCACCCACGTCTCCGAGGCCGTGTCCCGGATGGACGACCTGGAGCTGTCAGTAGCCGCCGTGCTCACCGCGGAGGCCACCAACGTCGGCATGGAACCGATCGTCCACGACGGCATCGACGCGCTCAGCCGCGACCGGCTGTTCTGGGTCGAGCAGAACTACCTGCGCTCCCAGACCCTCAGCCGGGCCAACGCCCGCCTGGTGGCCTTCCACACGCTCCTGCCGCTGGTCCGAGCGTGGGGCGGCGGCGAGCTGGCCTCCGCCGACGGCCTGCGGTTCATCGCTACCGGAACCCCACGTAGTCGCCGAGCACGGTGGTATCGAGGTAGCGCAGGCCGAGGAAGTGAATGCTGAGCAGGTCCGGCTGCGTGCCCTGCGCATCTTCGACGAGCTCGGGCACACGGAGGCTCGTCGGGCACCCGGCGTCAGCTCCCGTACCGGGATTCCTCGATCCCGGTGACGCGGCGGTAGTTGCCGGGGGGAAGACCATACTCCCGTTTGAAGGCCTTGGCGAAGGCGAATTCGGACGTGTAGCCGACGCGGTGGGCGACGGCGGACAGCGGCACGTCCTGTTGACGCAGTATCCGGGCCGCGGTGGTCAGGCGCCACCGGGTGAGGTAGGTCAGGGGTGGCTCACCGACCAGTGCGGTGAACCGGCGGGTGAACGTGGCGCGGGAGAGTCCGGCCTGCGCACCCAACTGCTGCACCGTCCACGATCGTGCCGGATCCTGGTGCATGCGGTGGAGGCTGGGGCCGATCGCCGGATCGGCGACCGCCCGGCTCCAGCCGGTCGGATGGTCTTCCTGCCAGGCGCGCAGGATGTAGACCAAGAGGGCGTCCACCAGCGAGGAGACGATCGCCTCCGCGCCCGGCTCCTGCTCCTCGACCTCGGTGCCGAGCAGGTCCACCGCCGCGTGCAGCCCGTGCCGGCGCCGGTTCGGCAGGTGCACCAGGTCGGGAAGCGTGGCCAGCAGCGGATGCGGCCGGCGCTGTTCAAGCCGGTAGGCACCCGACAGCAGGACCGTCTGCGCTCCGGCCGCTGTCCCGGCCACGTGCTGGTGACCGATCCGTTTGGCGTGCCACTCGCGGTCCAGGCGGAAGGTGACAGCGGGGGTGGTCGGGACGTCGGCCAGCGTGTGCTCCTGGCCGCTGGCCAGCAGCACCACGTCACCTGACCGCAGTGCCCGCGGCGGCTCGTCGGCGCTCGACAGCCAGCACGTGCCCTGCAGGATGACGTGGAACCCGAACCCTTGGTTGCCCCCGAACCGCAGCCCCCAGGGGGCGTGTGCCCGGGTACGCGCGCACAGGGTCGGCCCGGTCTCCAGGGCCGCGAGCACGTCCGTGAGCACATCCATCCGCTGATCATATCCCGACGAGACTTGTTCTGAGCCGATCAGACATGTTTTCGGCGTTCGTGGACATTGTCCGTCGTGCGACCGGATTCATACAGTCGAGTTCACGGACGGAGGGAGATCCAATATGAACGTTCTGGTCAGCGACCTGCTGGCCAACCTGTCCGGCATCCGCCCGCTGGTCACCATCGACAACAGCCCCGTCACCGACGCCGTGGAGAAGATCACCGGCCGTCCGGCCCGATCCTTCGCCGCGTTTCTGGCCGCCACCGCCGCGACGGACATCTGAGGATACGAGATCTGCTCCCCGTACCCATCCCGATGAAGAGGATTGAACAGT
>NZ_CAUVXI010000185.1:10755-11273 GCF_963555845.1 Protofrankia sp. Cas8
CAGTTGCAGGGTAAGCGGGCGCTGGTCACCGGCAGTTCCAGCGGCTGACCCGCCGTCAACTGACCCACCGTCTACCAAGCCGAGGACCGGCCACCCGACATGACCAGCCCCCGATGAACAGTGAGGTCTGACATGGACAACGAAGGACAACACATCCGGATCGAACCGTTGCCGAACCCCGGACACCTGCGCATCGACCTCGACGGTGTCACCATCGCCGAGTCGAGCGGTCCCCGGCTCCTCCTCGAAACCGGTGCACCGGTGCGTTACTACCTACCCAAGGCGCACATACGGATGGAGCTGCTCGAACCGAGCGACACGATCACCCACTGCCCACACAAGGGCACCGCCGAGTACTGGTCGGTACGGGTCAACGGTCAGCTGTACCGGGACCATGCGTGGTCGTACCCGGCGCCACTGCCCGACGGTCAGCCGATTGCCGGCCTCATCGCCTTCCGCAGGACGGATACGTATGTCGACGGCGTTCTGCAACAGGGGCGCTGATACGCCCCCAACGC
>NZ_CAUVXI010000186.1:0-10932 GCF_963555845.1 Protofrankia sp. Cas8
CCCGCGAACTGTTGGAAAGTGTGCTGGCCCGGCGCCGGACGATCCTCGGGGAGGACCACCCGGACACCCTGTCCGCGGCCGCGAACCTCGCCATCACGCGGTGGTCGACCGGGGACTACGCCGGCGCCCGCGCACTGGGGGAAAGTGTGCTGGCCCGGAGCCGGACGATCCTCGGGGAGGATCACCCTCTGACCATCGGGGTCCGAGACGCGTTGGCGGATTTTGATAACGGCTGATTCTTCGACCTTTTGGAATTGTTGACGGATCCTGGAACGACCCGAGACAGCGTCCCGGCTGGCAAGCTGCGCGGGTCGGGCTGCCCGGGGAGCGAAGCGACCCGGTGCTGTCTCCCGGCTGCCCGCTGGCGTGCCCACTGCACGGTTTTCGTCTGCCGTTGGCGCGTCCGGTGCTGGTCTCCGGTGGTCGCATGGCTGCGCATCCCGAAACGTGCTTGGGCGTTCGGTGAACCTGACCGCGAAACAGAACCAGCATCGCGAATCCGTGCCGCTCGGTACGGCATGGATTCGCCTATCCGGAGGCGATCGGCCCGACCGGCATGCCCACAGGTCCTGGGATGCCTGGCGTACGTGCCATTCCTGACCTGGGTTGTGCGCGGTGGCGGGCTGGCGACGCGTCCGGCGAGCATGGCGCGCCAGCGCCACGCACAGCCGTCGCGCGGCGCGGCCCGCGCCGCGCCCTTGATGCGGCCCGTGCGGCTCACGGTGATCCCCATTCACTTTCGGCAACCGACCTGCCGGTCACGGCTCACGCTGCTTGACCTTCCGTCTTGATCTTGCGGAGAGGACCCGTGACCAAGCTTCTGCTGACTGTCGACGAAACTGCCGCGCTGCTCGGCGTCGGTCGTAGCACCATCTACGACCTGATCCGCGGACACCGGCTCGAATCCGTCCGCATCGGCCGCGCCCGGCGTGTTCCTCGTGCTGCGGTCCTCGCCTACGTCGATCGGCTCCGCGGGCTCTGCGACGGGGAGGCGGCGGCGTGATCGTAAGCAAGGCCGGTCCGGACCGGACGACCGGGTTTCGGCAACTCACCCTGATCGACCCATTGGCTCGCGGTCCACCCGGGATACGTCGCAAGCCCTCACAGCTCAACGATCAGTAAGCGGCCCCGGCGGGTGCTGGAACACCACACCGGGACCTCGATCCGCACCCTTCCAATTCAAGGAGCGCAGACCGTGATGCCTATCATTCCGCCTGACCTCGGCCTACCGCGCGACCCCTCCGACGGACAACCCTTCGTCCGCCTCAATGTCCCCGGCTACGGCTACTACGAGATGACCGTCAAGCCGGGCGCCGACCCCTTCGACATCGCCCGGACCGCCGTCACGATCCCCACCGACGCGGTCTTCGTCGAGGCGCTCGGGGATGTCGACGTCGTCTTGGTGTTCCGCGCGATCCCGGGCGCCGCGTTTTCGGCAACTCCCCCATCACACGGGCCTGGTCCGGCCGGTGGCTGGGTACCCGACGTTCTCCCGTATCGGACGGTTCCCGCCCAGCACCAGCCGCACTGACCGGTACCCGCGGTCCTTCGCACCCACCCCATTTCTTTTCCGTGCCTCTGGTAGGCGCACTACCTGCCGGGGAGCCGGACGGGTCCAGGGTCGGCGAAGCCGATCACGTAGTGACGCGTAGCGCCCTGGATGCGGCCGGTTTCCCGGCAGACCCTTCCGCGCCCAGAGGACCGGAACAGCCCCGACCGTCGGGCAGCCACGTCCCCGGCCAATATCCCCGATCTTCTCACTCAAGGAGTTCTTCTGTCATGCCCGACACACACGGAGCGCCCGGAAAACGCCGGGACCGCAAAAGACGCGCCAACGGCCAGGGGTCGATCTATCAGCGAGCCGACGGTATGTGGGTGGGCGCGGCGTATGTGCTGATGCCCGACAGCACGACGAAGCGGCGGCCCGTCTACGGCCGGTCCGAAGAGATCGTCCGGACAAAGCTCACCGAGCTTCAGGCCAACTCCGACCAGGGCATCCCGGCGGATGCCACCGGGTGGACGGTCGAGAAGTATCTGACGTACTGGCTCGCGCACACGGTGAGGCCCGCTGTGAAGCCTGCGACCTACCACGGATACGAGATGATGGTTCGAGTTCACATCTCCCCTGGCATCGGGAAGAAGCGCCTTAACAAGTTGACCGCCGCCGACGTCCGCCTGTTCCTACGACGGCTTGAAAAGACCTGCCTGTGCTGCAAGCACGGACGGGACAACGCACGACCTGCGAAGAGGCAACGATGCTGCGCGGTGGGCCGGTGCTGCGAGTCGGTGCCGTCCCGGCGGCTCGTGCAACAGGTGCATTCGGTCCTCCGCAACGGGCTGCAAGCGGCGGTCCGCGAGGAACTGCTTCGCCGTAACGTAGCCAAGCTCGTACAGGTGACAGCGCCCAGGTACGGGATCAATCGGGGCCTGACCGTCGACCAGGCTCGGGCACTGCTCGATGCGGCGGAGGGCAACCGGCTACGGACTCTTGTCGTGATGGCGCTCTTCCTGGGCCTGCGGCGCGGCGAGCTACTCGGGCTCCAATGGTCCGACATCGACATGACGCGCGGCACACTCACCGTCAACCAGACCCTTCAGCGAATCGGCGGCGCCCTGCGACTCGTCCCGCCGAAGACGGAAACCTCGGAACGGACGCTGCCGCTGCTCGGCATCGTGACGGATGCGTTGGAGCAACATCGCAAGGCGCAGGACGCGGAGCGCATGGCGGCCGGTGAACGCTGGCAGGAGTCCGGTCACATCTTCACCACAAAGATCGGTACTGTGATCGAACCAGGAAACCTGCGCAGAACCTGGGAGCCGCTGCGCCGGGCGGCCGGGCTCGACGGGGTCGTGTTTCATGGCCTGCGGCACACCTGCGTGACGCTCCTACTTGATCTCGGTGTGCCGCCTCACACCGTCCGGGACATCGCGGGGCACTCGGCGATCGAGGTCACCATGACGATCTACGCACACTCGTCCATGGCGGAGAAACGCGCGGCGTTGCGGAAGCTCGACGATCAACTGAGCTGAAGTGCGTTGCTACACCCGTTGCTACAGGGACGCCGTCCCGATCATCGCCGGGACGGTGTTTGTGATCGTGGGGGGTTCGGGGGGCTCGGCTCCCCGGTGGGCATCACGGCTGGTGGCAAGCCTGATCGGAGATCAACGAGCATGCGGAACCAGCTCGTGGGCGCGGCAGGGATCGAACCTGCGACCACTCGCTTGTAAGGCGAGCGCTCTCCCGCTGAGCTACGCGCCCCGGGCTCTCGTAAGAGTACGCAACATCGTGCCGTTGTGGGGAACCGGCGTGGGGAACCGGCGTGGGACCGGACTCCGCGCCGGCATGCGTTCCCCGCGACGTCCGACGGCGACGTCCACCCGGTCAGGTAGACGAGCCGATGTCGGCGCTCAGGTCACGGCCCGGCCCAGTACCCGTGCGAGGGCGGCCTCAACCTCGTCGCTGAGGCTGGGGGATGCGGCTACGGGCTGCCCAGGTCCGCTCCCCCGCGACACCCGCGGATCGGAAACCGAAAGATCCTCGGCGGGCGAGGCCGGCGAGACCTCCCGGCCGCAGTCCCGGCACGAGACGGCACCCAGGGCCTTGGCCAGATGCGTGGAGCCGCAGCCAGCGCACCGGTCAAGAATGTCCGACCATCCTGTCACCAGCTGGCACGGCGGACAGAACAGAACCTGTTCACCTTCGACTACCGCCCGTCGCCACGGACTGGATCCGCGCGCGGGATCGGTCTGGCGGATGTGACAACGAAAACACGGCATCGTGCAAGCACTAACTCCCTCACGTTCCCCCGAGGCCTCCGGGTGCGCGAAAAACCACAATCGCACACCCTTTGGCCAACCAGCTCCCTCAAGGCCTCCGGGTGCGCGAAAAACCACAATCGCACACCCTTTGGCCAACCAGCCCCCTCGAGGCGGATTACAGGGCCGCGAGCGCCTTGAGATATTCACCATGGTCGCGTGCTTCACCTGGTCCGTTGACAACAGTCCAGCGCACAGTGCCGTCCTTGTCGATGACGAAGGTCGCGCGCACGGCGAACCCCTTGCTCTCTTCCAGCACGCCATAGCTGCGTGCCACCTCACCGTGCGGCCAGAAGTCGGCGAGGAGCGGAAAGTCATAGCCCTCGCGATCGGCCCACACCTTGTGGGCGTAGGGCGAGTCGACCGAGACCGCGAGCACCTGCACGTCGTCGTTCTGGAACGCGGAGAGGTCGTCACGGACCGCACAGAGCTCGCCCTGGCAGATCCCGGTGAAGGTGAGCGGATAGAACAGGAGGACGACGTTGCGACGCCCGCGGAACTCCGAGAGCGTGACCTCCTCGTTGTTCTGATCACGCAGAGTGAAGTCTGGGGCGGCGGTGCCCACCTCTACGGCCACTGGTCAATCCTCTCGACGGAAGGCGGTGTCACGTTGCAGGCGGCGTCACGTTGGGAAAGGGCGGTCGGCCACCCGCACCCAGCATGCCACCTGATCAACGTTGGCATCCCTACGGCAGGCCGGACGGCTGCGCCGGCACCGCAATCGTGCGGAACCGATGTGTCCGGAGTCTCGTTTCCTGATGTCGCGGCCAGTAACATTTGCCTCGTTGCATCGCTCCGGGTAAAAATCCGCTACCTCGGTCCCAGTCGGCATGCCGGCTATCAGACCGGATGCGGACATGGGCGCGGACATGGACGCGGACCAAGCCCCGCCGGACGGAACCGTGCGCAATGACCGATCTTGACCCACCGGGGCAATACTGTTATCAGCTGTGGCCGGGCGACCGGCGGCACTCCGAACAGGGGAACGCAGTGACCGAGCAGACCTTCGGTCCGTACGGCCAGTCCGATCGGGGCCGGCAGCCATCCGGGCTTCAGCGCGTGAACGGGTACGGCCCGCCCCGATCCGGCCGCGCATACCCGACCTCGGCGACAGCCGTGCCCAGCGGCTACCCGCAGCCGACGGCCACCGGCATCCACGGCAAGCGCCGCAACCCCTGCGCCAGCTGGCTCGGCCTACCTTTGATCACTCTTGGTATCTACACCATCGTCTGGATCTACAAGACCAACAAGGAACTCAGCGAGTATGACCGACGAATCGTGGTCGATCCGACCCTCTCAGTATTCGCGGTGACCCTGGGTGTCCTCCTTCTCGCTCCGCCGCTCGTCGCCGTGTGGCGGTTGTGTGCACGCACACGCCAGGCACAACAATCAGCCGGCCTGCCTCCGTTGCGAACCGGAGTCGCGTTCACGATCTTTCTTCTCGGTTTCGGGCCGCTGAATCTCCAGAGTGAGATCAACCGCATCTGGGACCGGTACCCGACCGCGGTCGAAGGGCAGCAGGTCCCCTTGCCCGCCTGACCCGACCCACCGCGCTGCGCGCTGCCCCGGTCAAAAAACCCCCTCCGGCCCTGGCCGCCACCGGACCCAGCTGGCGGCCAGGGACCCAGGAAGCCCTACCGGTGCCGGACCCGCTGGGACTTCGGTGCGGCCAGCCGCATTCCGGCCCATTCCGCGGCGACGCTCACAGTGCTTGTCTGCACCAGGCCGACTGTCGGCACCGCCTCCAGGACGTCGCTGGGCTCGACATGCCCAGGCCTGCCGGCCTTCGGTGTCAGAAGCCAGATCACCCCAGCCTCGGACAGCTGGCGGCGCGCGTCGATGAGTGCCTCCACAAGGTCGCCGTCGTCGTCCCGCCACCACAGCAGTACGACGTCGACCACATCGTCAGAATCCTCCGGGACGAGTTCCGTTCCGCTGGCAGAGGTGACAGCACCTAGAAGATCACGGGCGATATCATCGTCTTCGTTGAGCGACTGAACCAGTACCCCTGGCGTGATACCCAGACGTTCCGCACGCCGCTGACCCTCGGCGTTCGCCGCGGTCGGACTCACCCTCAACAACCTCCTGCTCGTGTCAGCCGCACACGGACACGCTGTCCGCATGCAACGGCCGGGCAGCACGGCGGTCTCTCGATCCACCTACTGCCCGCATCGCCGTGGACCTAGTCCACCGGAGCACCCCCGGGCAGCGCAAGTGCCACGCCGGTAGTTGTGGACAAAGGTGTCGCTCTCGCCGTCTCATCCGGACAGGAACGAGAGCCGAACCGTGCGCTCGGGATTGTCCACGTTGAGATCAACCAATGCGATCGACTGCCATGTGCCGAGTAGCAGGCCGCCATCGAGGACCGGAACGGTCAACGACGGCGCTATCAGCGCAGGCAGGACGTGTGACCTTCCGTGACCTTTTGAGCCATGGGCATGCTGCCATGCGCGATCGGTGGGCAACAGGTCTGCGAGCGCGGCGAGAAGATCCGCGTCGCTGCCCGAACCGAGCTCAAGGACGGCGAGGCCGGCGGTCGCATGTGGGACGAACACGGACAGCAACCCATCCCCGCGACCGGTGACGAAGCGCCGCGCGGCAGCGGTGAGATCCCAAACACATTCCCCGTCGCCGGTGTGCACCGACACCGTCGTCGTCTCCATGGACCGCCCTTCGTGGTCACCTGCCGCCCACCGTCCGCACCATCCATTGTCTCCAACCGTTCCACAAAGCCAGCACAGCGGCGACACGACCCCGCCAGATCGGCGGCGGCGATGTGGCGGGGGCGGTTCTGCCCGGCTGATGCCGCTTCCGGCCCCGACCGCCGACCCGCACCCCTATCGCCAGGCGGCGAGGGTGGAGGGTGACGAGACCGCCCACACAGAGCACGATGGACGGGGACCCACTCGCGACCAAGCATGCGAACAACGACCAAGCGACGGCAGGGAGAACGCGTGGCGAAGGACAGCGGCAGGAGGTTCTCGGTCATCACCGACGGGCTTCCCAGCCAGTTGCCGGACATCGACCCGTCCGAAACCAGCGAATGGCTGGATTCCCTGGATGCGGTGATCGACGAGCAGGGCCGGGGACGGGCACGATTCCTCATGCTCAAGCTGCTGGAGCGGGCCCGAGAGAAGGCCGTCGGTGTGCCCGGGCTCACCAGCACTGACTACATCAACACCATTCCACCGGAGCAGGAACCGTGGTTCCCGGGCGACGAACACATCGAACGGCGCATACGCGCATATATTCGATGGAATGCGGCAATCATGGTGAGTCGGGCGAATCGTCCGGAATACGGCGTTGGCGGTCATATCGCCACGTATGCATCCAGTGCCGCACTCTACGAGGTCGGTTTCAACCACTTCTTCCGCGGCAAGGACAAGCTGACCGCAGGGCCCGGCGGCGACTCCGGTGACCAGATCTTCGTCCAGGGCCATGCCTCCCCGGGAATCTACGCCAGAGCCTTCCTCGAGGGCCGGCTGACCACCGGAGCTCTTGATGCGTTCCGCCGGGAGGGGGCGGCGGATGGACTTCCGTCATACCCGCACCCACGCCTGATGCCCGACTTCTGGGAGTTCCCGACCGTCTCGATGGGCCTCGGGCCGATCCATGCCATCTATCAGGCCCGCTTCAACCGATACCTGCTGAACCGGCGGATCAAGGACACGTCGCGCAGCCGGGTATGGGCCTTCCTGGGTGACGGCGAGATGGACGAGCCCGAGTCGATCGGCGCCCTCGGCATCGCCGCCCGGGAGGAACTCGACAACCTGATCTTCGTCGTGAACTGCAACCTGCAGCGTCTCGACGGCCCGGTACGCGGCAACGGCAAAATCATGCAGGAACTGGAGTCGCTGTTCCGCGGCGCCGGCTGGAACGTCATCAAGGTGGTCTGGGGCCGCGACTGGGACCCGCTGCTCGCCCAGGACACCGACGGAGTCCTGGTGCACCGGATGAACACGACGCCGGACGGCCAGTTCCAGACCTACACCACGTCGTCCGGAGCCTACATCCGGGAGCATTTCTTCGGCGCGGACGCGCGCCTGCGCCGCATGGTCAAGGACCTCTCCGACGACGATCTGCGCAAACTTTCCCGTGGTGGTCACGACTACCGCAAGCTCTACGCCGCCTACAAGGCCGCAACCGAGCATGCCGGCCAGCCCACGGTCATCCTCGCCCACACCATCAAGGGCTGGACGCTGGGCAAGGACTTCGAGGCCCGCAATGCCACGCACCAGATGAAAAAACTCAGCAAGGGTGAGCTGAAGGAGTTTCGCGACCGTCTCTACCTGGAGATTCCCGACGCCGAGCTGGAGGCGGACCTGCCGCCGTACTTCCATCCCGGCCTGGATTCGGACGAAATCCAGTACATGCGGGAACGGCGGGCCACACTGGACGGCTCGCTGCCCAAGCGGGTCGTACGGACGCGTCCCCTTCCGCAGCCGCCAAAATCGATCTTCGACGACCTGCGGCGCGGCTCGGGTAAACAACCGGTGGCGACGACCATGGCCTTCGTCCGCCTTCTCAAAGATCTGATGAAGACGAAGGAGATAGGCGCCCGATTCGTTCCGGTAATTCCGGACGAAGCCCGCACCTTCGGCATGGACGCCATGTTCCCGACCGCGAAGATATACTCGCCGCACGGGCAGCGTTACGAGGCCGTCGACCGCGACCTGCTGCTCTCCTACCAGGAGTCCGAATCCGGTCAGATGCTCCACGAGGGCATCAACGAAGCCGGCTCGATGGGCTCGGTCATCGCCGCGGGCACCGCGTATGCCACGCACGGGGTCCATATGATCCCGGTGTACGTCTTCTACTCGATGTTCGGATTCCAGCGGACCGGCGACCAGATGTGGGCGTTCGGAGACCAGCTCGGCCGCGGTTTCCTGCTCGGTGCCACCGCCGGGCGAACCACGCTCAACGGTGAGGGGCTCCAGCACCAGGACGGCCATTCGCTGCTGCTCGCGTCGACGAACCCGGCCTGCGTGGCCTACGACCCGGCGTTCGCCTTCGAGGTATCCCACATCGTCCGCGACGGCCTCGACCGGATGTACGGCGAGCGCGACGAAAACGTCTTCTATTACATGACCGTCTACAACGAGCCTTTCCCGCAGCCGGCCGAGCCGGCCGGGATAGACCCGGCACAGATTCTCGCCGGGATGTACCTGTTCCGACCATTCACCCAAACGGGGTTGGCCGCCCGAACGCCGGTGGACCTCGGGTCGGGAACCGTGCCCAACCGCGCGCAGCTGCTGGCGAGCGGTACCGGGATGCGGTGGGCGTTGGACGCGCAGGAGCTCCTCGCGAACGACTTCGGCGTGGAAACGGACGTGTGGTCGGTGACCTCCTGGAACGAACTGCGCCGGGAGGCTCTCGCCTGCGAGGAGCACAACCTGCTGAATCCGGATTCGGTGGAGCGCCGGCCGTATGTGACCCGCATCCTGGAAGGGGCACCTGGACCGGTCATCACCGTAAGCGACTGGATGCGTGCGGTGCCCGACCAGATCTCACGGTGGATTCCCCAGGACTACACCTCGCTGGGCACCGACGGATACGGCCGCTCCGACACCCGGGCGGCGCTGCGGCGCCACTTCCACGTCGACGCCCAGTCGATCACGGTGGCGACCCTGGAGGCGCTGGCCCGCCATGGCGCGGTCAAGGCGGCCGTCGTCGAGGATGCGATCCGTCGTTACGGGCTGCGCGAGTAGGACCGCTGCGGGCCCAGGGCCGGGCGCATGCCCGCCTGAGGTGACTGCCGGCATCCCGCGGTACCGGGATGCCGGCAGCAGGCGCTGTCGCGGCCTCACCCTGTCGCGGCCTCACCCTGTGGTGGCTCACCGGCCAAGGGATGCGTGCATCTCCCAGACCAGAATTTCCGCCGGCCCGGCCGGGGCACTGACCGCGAGCCCGTCGCAGTCTCGGATCCGGGCTGCGTCACCAGCCGCGAGATCGCCGACGGTCTCCACCGTGACCGTGCCGCGCGCGACGAACAGATGCACCCAGGGCGCGGACGGCAGCTGCACGCGGCCGGACCCGGGCAGTCGCGCACCGTGCAGGACTGCATTGTTCTGCCGAATGTCGACCGCCGCCTGCGAGCCGGCTCCGCCCGCGATCGCCACCAGACTGCCGGTCGCCAGAGTGTCCGTCACATCGATCTGGGCATAACCGGGGGTGATACCCGACGTGTCCGGAATAATCCACATCTGAATAAAATGAACCGTACCGGGATCCCCTGGAAAGCATTCGTGCACCCCGGAGCACGGTGCCGCGTTCATCTCCGCATGCAGGATCCCGGTGCCCGCGCTCATCCGCTGAACAACCCCGGGCCGGATCACACCGCTGATTCCAGTGGAATCGGTGTGCACAAGCTCACCCGCGAGGACCCAGGTCACGATCTCCATGTCCCGGTGCGGGTGGGCGTCAAAGCCGCCACCAGGAGCGACACGGTCGTCGTTGCTGACCAGCAGAAGGCCGAAATGGGTATTGGCGGGATCATAGTGGCGACCGAACGCGAACGAGTGGCGCGAGTCCAGCCACGGGTTTCGGGTCACGGCCCGGCCCTCCGAGCGCCTCACGGCAATCGCCGTTCCTCGCGACGTCGAGATATCAGTCACAGTCCCGCCCTTCCCTTTCCTGCTACCCACGCGCCCCTGTCCGCTACCATCGGTGCGGCTACGATCAGCGGGCGAGTTGTCGTAGAGTGCGTACGATGCACATCCGGCCAGCCCCACATCCGGCCAGACCATCGTCCAACGTAATCGCCCTCACCTCGGAGCCGGGACGGTCCCGACCAGTAGGTTCCAAAGGCCTCTGACGACGCGAGAAGTATGCCCATGAGGTCACTTCACGCTCGGACGAGCCCCCATTGATCGCACCGTCGTCGGCCCTCACAACCCCAGGGGGCCACGGGCCCGACGAAAGAGCTATGATCTCGGTACCTTTGCCCCTACCAACCCCCTCGGGGCCTTTGGCCAAGTGGCCCCGACGCAACGCGAGTGCCTCGCGAGGAGGCGATGTGACGGCTGCCGACAGCACGGCGGAACAGATGTCATCGGCCGCCAGCTACATGATTGCCACTTGGCGTTACCGCATGAATGCGAGGCCGTGAGATGGCCC
>NZ_CAUVXI010000187.1:0-10847 GCF_963555845.1 Protofrankia sp. Cas8
GTTCACCCGTACCGAATTCCATGACGGTGGGTCGCGGGCCCGAACCGTGGTGGCGTCGGTGGCTTCCGGTGCGGCATTCGTCGGGGTTATCGCGCCGGACACCCTTCCGAAGGAAATCGCCAACGGCGCACGGCTGCGGGTAATCGGCACACAGCGACAGAAGTCGCCCTGGGCCATCGTCTCGCTTGCTGACAAGCCGATCAGAACACCGCAGGACATGACCGGTATGAAGATCGGGATGGCGGCGGGCAGCACAGCCGTCTGGACGTCGTTCCTGGCCGCCGTGGGAGTGGCGGAGACGGCCGTCACCCAGGTCATCACGCCCGACCATCTGCGGGCAGTCGCGGAGCGCCAGGTCGACGGGGCACTGTCGTCGGTGATCGACGCCCCGGCTGCCTTCGCCCGCCAGGGCGTCGCCACCTCGACGTTCCTGCTTGCCGACCACGGCTACCAGCTGGTGTCCAACGTGTACGTGGTGAGCGCGGACACGGTGGTCAGGTCGAGGCAGAAGGTCAAGGCGTTCCTGGCCGCCGAAATCCACGGCTGGAAGGACGACCTGGCCGACCCGATGCTCGGCCCCCGGCTACTCGCCGAAGTCTATGCCCGGTCGTCGGGGCTCGACATCGACGAGCAGGTGGCCAGGAACAGGCGACTGAGCACCCTTGTCGAGAGTGCGGACACACATCGCAACGGATTGTTCACGATGACTGACGCCCTGATCGAGGCCAATGTGCGGGTGCTGGCGGACAGCGCCGCCCCCGCCGCCGCCAGAAAGATGTTCGACCTGTCGATCATCCGCGAACTGTATGCCGAGCAGCCCGCACTGATTTGATCATGTGCCCAGGCGTCGCGGTGCTCAGGGTTACGTCACGGTGCTCAGGGTCACGGTGCTCAGGGTCACGGTGCTCAGGGTCACGGTGCTCAGCGTCGCGGTGCGAGCGTGACGCCGAGAGTCCCCGTCACGGTGGCCGGTACCCAGGCGTTGTCGTAGCGGCCGGGGACCAGCCGCCAGCCCGGCCCGGGACCCAACGCGACCAGCACCCCGTCTGCGCGTCGCTCCAGGGGAATGCGCTCCTCCCAGCGCCAGGCCCCGGTGAGGTCCGGCGTCGTCCCCGCGGCCAGGCCGACGGTCAGCTGCGCCGGCAGCACAGCGCCCGCGAAACTGAACTCCTGCACCGAGGTCGGCGGCACCGAGGCCTGCATGGCCGAGCCGCCCACCGGCGATGCCACCGTGACGAGCGCGCGGGCTCCGTCCACGGTCGCGACGACGCTCGCCGCGGTGCCCGCGGCTCCCGTGACGGGCAGCGGGCTGGTCACCGTCTGCTCGCCGATGCGCAGGTAGAACGATGCGTAGCGCATGTTCGCCGGGACCGACGCAGACGCCCGAACCTCGATCTTCTTTCCCTCGACCGGGCGGAGTTCGACGAAGGAGCCCCGGAAACTCCACGGCTTCTCCGCCTCGATCACCTCGTCGGGGCGGAGCTGGTACAGCCGGCGGCCCGGCATCCTCTCGGCGAGCTGCCCGTCGGCCGCGCCGAGGTCGGCCGCGTACAGCACCTGGTCCGACAGGTCCGGGCTGTTGCGTAGGAACTGGTATGGAACCTGTGTGTAGCGGCTCGGCGTCGGTGGGGTGACGATGACGACCGCCGGCCCATCAAAATTGTCCGGGATGAGATCGAGTACGTACCCGTCGACCGCGTTGACATAGCGTTGTACGTTGACCTTCGCGGGCACCCCGACGGCGGTCACAGCCACCAGCGCCAGCCCGCAGACGCCCGCCACCGGGATTGCGACCGGCCGCGGGAGCCGCCCGGGCACCGCCCGCCACAGCAGGCACGCGCCGCTGCCGGCGAGGATGACGACAGGCGACAGCGCCACCATGTGGTAATGCGGACCGAGGCCGTTGCGAAGGCTCGGAACCGCCATGGCACTACCCCACCAGAAGAAGTAGGCGGCGAAGACCCCCAGCGCGGTGATGGCGAGCAGCAGATGCCCGGCGCGCCGCCCCCCCGCCGCAAGGCCCGCGAGGAGCCCGACCCCGGCGAGGACGACCAGCGCCGTCCCACCGAACAGCCAGCCCGGGGCGGCGGCAAGAGTCTCCCGCAGCGCGTCGAGCGCGACATGCCCGGTAAAGGCGAACGTCGGTTCGGACGGCAGCATCCGCCGCTCACCGAAACCGAAACGGTCCAACGGATCGGAGGCGGCAAGCGGCAACGTCCGCATCGAACCGGTCACGTGCCGGCAGAAGGCGGCCACCGCCACGACGAACGGTAGCCCCCCGAGCCCGACCCACCCGAGGTCCCGCAGCATCGCCGCGACCGGCCGCGGGCGTTGCCCGGCAGTCGCGAACCGGGCCGTCACGAACCGGGCCCTCACGAACCGGGCCGTCACGAACAGGACCCCTACGACGGCCAGCACCGCGTCGAACGGGCGGGCCATGGCGGCGAGGCCGAACGCCGCACCGGCTGCCACCAACGACCGGCGGGCACCGATGCGGGTGCCACGCAGCAGCGCGGCCATCGCGGCTGTCAGCGCGGCGGCGGTGAACGCATAGGCCATCGGCAGAGCCGTGTGCAGGAGGACCAGCGGCGACAACGCGAGGAAGGCCGCGGATGTGAGTGCTGTCGCCACATCATCGAACAGTTCGCGGGCCAGCCGGTAGGTTGCAACCACCCAGGCTGCGGCCACCAGCGCGGGAGCGAGGACCATCGTCCCGAACAGCAACTGGGACACGGCCAGCATCGCCGGCCACCCGGGCAGGTACTTGGTGAAGACCCGTCCGTTGTGGACGCCGGTCAGCCAGGGGCGGAAGAACGGGTCCACCAGGTTCTGGTCGAGGGTCAGCCGCCCATGCAGCAGCATCCGGGCCTGGAGCACGTAGGCGGCCTCATCCGCGTCACCCGAACCATGGCGGAACAGCGTCTCCTGCAGCACCACGCTCGCGGTGAACGACAACGTGCCGAGGGCGAACACGGCCAGACGCGGCCCGGATACGGACACCGCAAGCCGGGATGCCCGGCCCCGCGACGACGATGCGGGGCCGGGCGTCCCGAAAACCGCACCGGGGAGCTCCTGATAATCGAGCCGCTGCTGATCGCCCCGCTCAGCCAGCACCGTATCGGTCGATACCTGACGCATCGGGTGGACCGTAGCAGGAGTCCTACCGCGCGCTTTTCACCGCATCCGCCCGTTACCGTCCGGAATTGCGACACAAGCGCCGCGTAGCCGGATAACGCTCCGAACTACCCGGCGCCTGCGCCCGCAGCGTGGTGATCGGCGACGCGTACTACTGGCGACGCGTACTACTTGGGCTGGCGGCGAAGTTCCTTGGGCAGATGGAACGAGATCGTCTCGGTGCCGACCGAACGGACCGCTACCGCTGTCGGGCCGAGGCCGGACAGTGCCCTGGTCAGCTCGTCGACAAGGGTCGGAGGCGCGGACGCCCCCGCGGAGATACCGATGGTGTCGGCACCCACCAACCACCGCATGTCCACCTCGCCGACGTCACCGACGAGGTAGGCCGGCACACCCTCGCGTTCGGTCACATCGACCAGCCGGCGTGAGTTGGCACTGTTCTGTGAGCCGACGACCAGGACCAGGTCGGCCTCGATGGCGACCCGCCGGATGGCGCTCTGCCGGTTCGAGGTCGCATAGCAGATGTCCGCCGATCCGGGCCCGACCACAGCCGGGAAGCGGTCCCGCAGCGCGTCGACGACTTCCTCGGCCTCGTCCACCGCGAGCGTGGTCTGCATGAGGTAGGTCACCCGCTCGGGATCGTCGACCTCGAGCCTGGCAACGTCCGCGGGCGACTCCACCAACTTGATCTTTCCAGGCGCCTCCCCGAGTGTCCCGTCCACCTCCTCATGCCCGGAATGCCCGATAAGTAGGACAGTGTCCCCGCGCGCGGTGAACCGGCGAGCCTCCGCGTGGACCTTCTCCACCAGTGGACACGTTGCGTCGATCACTGACAGCTCACGGTCGTCGGCCTGCTCCCAGACGGCGGGGGCGACCCCGTGCGCGGAGAAGACCACGGTTGCCCCGGCCGGTACCTCGTCGAGCTCCTCGACGAAGATGGCGCCACGACCGGCAAGATCAGCAACGACGTGGCTGTTGTGGACGATCTGCTTACGCACGTAGACCGGCGACCCGTACATCTCCAGTGCCCGCTCGACAACCTCGATCGCCCGTTCGACTCCGGCGCAGAACGCCCTGGGCTCAGCAAGCAGTACCTGGCGTGATCCGACAGCCGCCGACCAGCGCTCCAGCACCGGTCCGAGGGTCATCATCGTCCGCAGTCCCGCGATCCCCCGGCGGGCCAGGTCAAAACGCCCCAGCGGCTGCTCGTCGGTGTCCACGATGACGCGGACGATCGCCAGCGGCACCCCGCTCGCGCCCGGCGCGATCTGTGCGGACTCCATGTCCACGGCGATCGCCCCGGTCGCCGCCAGCTCCGCGCGCGCGGTGCCGATCGCCAGCCGCGACACGGATACGACTGGGCCGACGTGGACGGTCAGGCCCGCCCGGCGCAGTTCACCGGCCAGCAGGGGCGCGGACGGACAGTGCGCGCTGACCGAACCGTCGGAGGTGCGGACCTCATCAGCCACCACGACGTGCCCGGGCTTCACCCCCGGACCGAGGCCGCCGCCGAGACCGACCAGGGCCACGGCGTCCGCCCGGGCCTCGCGGATGATGCGGGTGGACCGGCTGGCCTGCTCGGGTCCCATTCCGGTCCGGATGAGGATCGTGCCCCCGGGCAGGCCCGAGCGGGCCGCGGCCCATGCCTCCAACCGCAGCGGCGCGGCCACGACCAGCCTGGGCCGACGCCGGACCATGGCGCGCAGGCCCGGCGCGGTGTCCCGGCCCAGATCAACCCCGGCCGGGGCGCCGTCAGCCGTCGACGGGCGGACCGCTGGGGTCCTGATGGTTGACGTGACCGCCGTCGGAGCAGCAGTCGGAGCAACAGCGGTCATGGCGTCTGCCGGCGGTACCTCCGGTACCGGCAAAACCGGCAGAGCCGGCGATACCGGCAAAACCGGCAGAGCCGGCGGCGTCCGGGATGCCGGGACCGCCGATGGCTTGGACCCTTCGGCGGGACCCGCCGTCCGTGATGTGTCCGGTGCCGAGAAAGTCATGATGCGGACCCGCCGCTCAGGTATCGGCCGAGCGCGGTCAGCGGGAAACTCAGCCGATACAGGTGGTAGTTGATCGAAAAATCCCCGGGGAAACCGGTGCCCGTGTGGTGCGGCTCGTCCCAGGTTCCGTCCGGCCGCTGGGTGTCGACCAGCCACTGCACCCCCCGTTCGACCGCCGGGGACGCCGGATCGGCGGCGAGGAGCGCGAGTAGCGCCCACGCCGTCTGGGACGCGGTGGGCTCACCGCGGCCGATCCAGGCGTCATCGGTGTAGGAACGAAAGTCCTCGCCCCAGGCACCGTCAGGTCTTTGATGCTCGACCAGCCACTGGACGGCCCGGATGATCGCCGGATGGTCGGCGGACACCCCCGCGTCGATCAGAGCTGGGACGACCGCGCCGGTGCCGTAGATGTGGTTGACACCCCAGCGGCCGAACCACGACCCACCCGGTTCCTGGTCGGCCAGCAACCAGCCCACCGCCCGTTCGGTGATGGGGTTGCGCGCCTGGCCCACTTCGGCGAGCATTTCTACTATATGAGCCGTCACATCCGCGGACGGCGGGTCGATCACCTCGCCGAAGTCACAGAAAGGCAGCTTCGTGGGAAGGGTCCTGGTGTTGTCGGCGTCGAAGGCCCCCCATGCACCGTTAGCCGAGCGCATCCCGATGGCCCAGTCCACGCCGCGGCGTTCGGCCGCCCGGAGCCGGGCCGCGAGCCCGGGGTCCACCGCGTCGATTCCGCCTGTCTGACTCCCGTCGACGCCACCGTGGGGTTTCAACAGACGACGGATGGCCAGCACGACCTCGGCGGTGTCGTCGACGTCGGGATACCCGTCGTTGTCGAACTCGAACGCCCAGCCGCCAGGGGCCAATGCTGGACGTTTGACCGCCCAGTCACCGGTGAGCGTGACCTCCTCGTCCGCCAGCCACCGGGCCGCGCGCACCATGGCGGGGTGGTCGGCGGCAAGGCCCGCGTCACGCAGGGCGACGACAGCGAGCGCGGTGTCCCAGACCGGGGACTGACAGCACTCCAACCGGCGGACCATCCCCGCGGGGGTCCGTTCCCGGATCGTGTAGCGCTCCAGGCCACGTAGCCCGGTCGCGATCACCGGATGGTTCATGGGGTAGCCGAGCAGCGTCAGCGCCATGATCGAGAAAACCCACGGAGGCTGGATGCCGCCCCAGCAACCGTCGGCCTCCTGCCGAGCGATGATCCATTCGGCGGCCCGGCGCATCGCGTGCCGACGGATCATCTTCAGCGGACGGCGCTCGTACCGGTGCAGCACCGCGTCCAGGCGCTGGAACGCGCCCGTCCACGAGCGCAGCGGTGCCGGCGGCTGGGCCGGGAACTCGACCTTGAGCTCATCGATCCCGAATCCGAGCGAGCGCTTCGGCCGAAACGTCCCGATGATCGTCAGCGGAACGATCGACTGCCGGGCCCAGCAGCCGAAGTCGTACACGTTGAGCGGGAACCACGACGGCAGCAGCACGAGCTCGGGCGGCATCACCGGCAGGTCGTCCCAGGACCACTCGCCGAACATCGCCAGCCAGATCCGGGTGAACACCCGGGTGGCGGCGGGACCGCCGTTCTCCCGGACGTAAGCCGCGGCAGCCCGCATGTGCGGGGCGTCCGGGCTGTCCCCGGCGAGCCGCAACGCGACGTACCCCTCAAGAGTCGTGCTGAGATCCGGCGGGCCACCGTAGTAGGTCGCCCAGGTGCCGTTCTCGGTCTGCCTCGAACGGATCCAGCGGGCGGCCTCCTCGAGCACATCCGGAGTGAGAATGCCCATGAAGACGCGGAACAGAAGGTCTGCCGCCTCGATCGTGATATTGGTCTCGAGTTCGCCCTTCCACCAGCCCTGGTCGGACTGCAGCGACAGCAGGTGGTCTCGGGCCCGGACGGCGGCTGCCGTCACCGTGTCGGAGGAGACTTGGGATTGCCGGTAGTCGGTGGTCGAGCTCATCAGCGGCTCCCGTCCACATGTCGGTCCCGGTGCGGTATGAACTCCCGGTCCAGTACGAACAGCAGTGTCACAGCACACTCACCGATCCCGTTCGGTAACAAAACGGGCTAGGGCGAGCAGTTCGGCTTCAACCAGCGACGGCAGGGCCAATGACGCCAGCAGCTCGGCGCACGCTTCGAGCTGGCGGTCGGCCTCAGCCGTGGTCCACTCCCGCCCACCAGCGCGTTCGACCAACTCGGCGGCGCGATGCAGGTCGCCTTCGGAAAGTTCCCCGGTGGAGGCGAGGAAGGCGCGCAGCTCGTCGGCTTCGGAGCCACCGGCCTCCAGCGCCACCACGACCGGGACCGACTTCTTGCGCGAGCGCAGGTCCGACAGGACCGGCTTGCCGGTCACCGCAGGGTCACCCCAGATACCGAGCAGGTCATCCACCAGTTGGAAGGCGGTTCCCAGCCGTGACCCGAACTCGGCGAGGCCGTCGACGAGTCGGGCCGGGCCGTCCGCCAGCACCGCGCCGATCGCGGCCGAGCAGGACAGCAGGGCGCCGGTCTTGCCGTCCTCCATCATCAGCGTGTCCGCGACGGTGATGTCGTTGCGGGTTTCGAAGTGCAGGTCCTCGGCCTGACCCCGGACGAGGTCCTGGACGCCCGCCCCGAGCATCACCGCGGCGCGGCGACCGGCATCCCGGTCGACCTCGAGCAGCACCTGGGTGGCCAGCCCCAACAGGGCGTCGCCGGCGAGGATCGCGCCGTCCGCGCCGAACACCGTCCAGGCCGTGGGCCGGTGCCGACGCTCGGTGTCGCCGTCCATGAGATCGTCGTGCAGCAGCGAGAAGTCGTGGACGAGCTCGACGGCGACCGCGCCGGGGAGCCCGACCTCGACATCGGCGCCGGCCGCCTCGGCCGAGAGCAGTGCCAGTGCCGGACGCAGCAGCTTTCCGCCGCTGCCCGCGAGCGGGTTACCTTCCGCGTCGATCCAGCCGCGGTGGTAGGCAACCACGCGACGCAGCCGGGGATGCAGCCGGTCGACAGTGGCGCGAAGCGCCGGCACTGCCAGAGTCCGGCCCCGCTCGATCGCATCGGGAACCACAGTGGTCATGCCGGAAATCTCCCTGTCGGTGACGCCGCCGAAGGCGTGGTCGTGGTTGAAGTTGAGGTTGAGGTTGAGGTTGATCGCTCGGATGGTGTCGGAAGCGGTGTAAGTGGCGGGGTGGCGGTCAGTGCCGGCTGGGCGTCTGGAGTGCCCGCCGTCCCGGGGGTCGATGATCCCGACGGGTTAGAAGACGACGGTCCCTCGTCCGGGACGTTGGTCTCAGGCATCCGGGATGATTGTGACGTTTTGCACGAATTACCCGATGACGATCCGCATCCCCCCGCACGCGTTGGAGCACCGCCAGGCGCGTCGACCACAGGGAGCAACCTGCGGGCCGGGCCGGGCGAAGGCGGACCGGACCGCCAGCCCCCCAGCGCCACCTTCGCGGCGGCCAGGCCGCTGCGGACGGCGCCCTCCATGGTCGCGGGCCAGCCTGTGTCGGTCCACGCGCCGGCCAACGCGAGTCCCGGCAACGCCGTGGCCGGGCCAGGGCGCAGCGCGTGGGTGCCAGGCGCCTGGCGGAACGTTGCCGTGCGCTCGCGGGTCACGAACACCTCGATCGCCTCGGCGCCTCGCGCGGCCGGCAGCAGCCGGCGCATCTCCTCGACGAAGATGCCGCGAATCTCACTCGCCGGCCGGTCGATCCACTCGTCCGCCGCTGACAGGGAAATCGCCAGATACTGCGTACCCGTACCCGTACCCGAAGGGCCGGCCGGCCCGGACCCTTGCGCGGAACCCGCGTCAGGCCCTGCCACGGCCGAGGACGCGACGGCCCCGCTCGACGCGATGATCCCGCTCGACGCGATACTCCGGCTCGACGCGGTGCGGTCGAAGACCCACTGGACCGGGGATCCGACCACGGCGAGGAACGGGCCCTCCAACACCTTGCGGTCATAGACCATGTGGACGTTGACGATCGGCGCGGAGCCGAGCTCGACGAAGCGCTCCTGGCCCTCGACCGCGCCGGCCGGCAGCAGCGCGGCGGCCGCCGGTGGGGGCACCGCGAGGATCACGGAATCGGCCTCGATGGAGCCACTGTCGGTGACCACACGCCAACCGGTCGCTGTTTTCGTCAGCTCACGAACCTTCACGCCGGTACGGACATCCGCCCCGAGGTCGGCGAGCTCCGAGGCAGCGGCGTCGCCGTGAAGCCGCTGGAGCGGAACGTCAGCCCAGCCGATGTCCCCGGCGTCCGCCCGCTCGAGCAGACCGGTACGCACAACCGTGGCGGCGAGACCGAGCGACGCCGAGTCCGCCGGGGCGTTGAGGGTCGCGACGGTCAAGAGCTCCCACAGCGCCTCGATGGCTGCCGGGGACTGGCCCTGGCCGGCCAGCCAGCTACCGAACGAGGCACCGTCGACCTCGGGTCGGTTCGGGTCGAGCCGACCGAGCCGGTAGGCCGCGAGCGCCGCCCGTAGCCGCTGACCGATCGGGAACGCCCGGTATCCCAGCAGCGCCGGGGTCAGATGCAGCGGCGCCGGCCACGGGATGCGGGTGCGCCGCAGCCGGGCACGTGTACCGGACCCGGCAAGCAGCACCGGGACGTCCAGTCGGTCCTGCAGCGTCGTCAGGTGCTCGACCCCGAGCCGACGCAGGAACGCCCGGTAGGCCGTGCAGCAGCGCATGAAGACGTGCTGGCCGGTGTCGATCCACCTGCCGTCCCGGGCGAATGAGGCGGTCGCCCCGCCCAGGCGCGGCCGTGCCTCCAGCACGGTCACCTCGGCACCGGCGTCAGCGGCGACCAGGGCCGCTGACAGGCCGGCCAGACCACCGCCGATCACGACAAGTCGGTGTCCCCCCTGGCCAGGGGTGCCGGGGCCGGGCAGGGGCGTCACCGGCAGGGGCGTCGTGGGCAGGGGCGTCGTGGGCAGGCTCATCCGACCGACACCTCCGGACGGCCGGCCAGGCTGCGGGCGGCGACCACGACCTTCTCCCACCCGGGCAGCGAGAGCCGTTCCGCCAGGACGGGGGTCGGGTCCATCCTGATCCGGCGGTTGAGTCGCAGGTAGATCCCGGCCATCGCGCCGCAGCAGGCGGCGCTGCGACGGTCGAGCATGCCCAGGAGCTTCAGGCCCCGCCCGTACCACTCGTCGGCGCGTTGTGCGCAGTCGCGCAGATATCCGACGAGTGCGTCGGATGGACCGCCGAGCTGACCATCTGGGCCCAGCACGAGAGTGATGCCGGCCTTGTCGAGCTCGGCCCGTGGCAGATAGATCCGGCCGGTGATCAGGTCCTCCCGGACATCTCGCAGAATGTTGGTCTGCTGCAGGGCAATCCCGAGTTCGTCGGCGACCGTGGGGGCATTGGAGTTCGCGTGCGCCGCCTCGGTGCCGAAGATTCCCAGCGACAGCCGCCCGATGGTGCCGGCCACCCGCCGACAGTATCCGACAAGATCGTCAAAAGTTTCGTACGTCACCCCCCGCAGGTCCATCTCGACGCCGTCGATCAGCTCGCTGAAAGCGTCGACCGGGATGGGGAAGCGCCGGCACGCGTCACTGAGCGCGACCAGGACCGGATCCGTGCTGGACGTGCCGAGGGCCAGGATGTCGGCCCGGGCCGCGGCCAGGCGAACGACCTTCTCGGCCAGGGGCAGGTCACCGTCGCCGATGTCGTCAAGCCTGCGGGCGAAGGCGTACACGGCGGAAAGGGCTGCCCGCTTTTCTGC
>NZ_CAUVXI010000188.1:0-10844 GCF_963555845.1 Protofrankia sp. Cas8
CCGGGCCGCCTCGGTCTCGTCCCGTGCTTTCTTCAACCACTTTCCCAACGTCATCTCGTGGACGCCGATGTTCCGGGCGACCTCAGCGGCTGAGCGGCCCCCATCAACGACGAAAGCTACCGCCTGCGCCTTGTACGCCTCGGTACATGCACGGCGTGTCGAGCCCATATCTCGCGCTCCCGATCAATCGGGCAGCTTTACCGAGTGTCCACTAAAGCGGGTACGGTCCACTCTCGCACCGCCATTGCCGACCTCCTTAGCAGCCGGACGCTCCTGTCCGATTGAGGCCCGGCCTGACTTTGTCCTGAAACCACCCGGCCACGAATGATCAGGGTTGGGGAGCAGGCGCTCTCTGGTGACGACAGCCTGTCGATCGGGCCGACTCACGCTGGACTGAATGCTCCAGCAGCGGGAACAGCGCGCTGACGGTGGTAGTGACAATACCAGTCCCGCGACTGAGGCAGCAGGCAGCCGGGCGCTGCCGATACCGGCACATCGCCATCCTGGATCAATCAGGAGAATCGCGGGAAGCTGAACCCACATCACGATCGGCACCTCCCGGCCTTTCCGACGGAGCTCCGATGGTGCGGCTCCGATGGTGCGGCTCCGATGTTCTGAAGCGGGTCGCAGCGGCGATCCTCCACGCAAGGAGGCCGAGTTGACTGAGCTACGAACCTTCCACCTGCCCGAATCCGTCAACGGGACGGAATCCGACATCGTTCTGGCGCGTGCGATGATGCAGGCATGGCGAACGGACGGAATTTTCCAGGTCGCCACGAGCCCGGCCCAGGACCAGAAGACCCAGGCTGCGATCGAGGCGAGCAGACGCTTTTTCCGCATGCCCATGACGGTCAAGTCCGGGTGCGTCAGTGATCTGACCTACAGCGGCTACATCGCGTCCGGGGAAGAGGTCACGGCCGGCGAGGCAGACTATTCCGAGATTTTCACCGTGTGCAAGGACGTCGCTCGCGACGATGCCCGCGTAGAGGGACAGTGGCCGTGCCACGGCCCGGCCCCGTGGCCTGACGCCGACTACCAGCGGAGCATGCAGGCGTTCATGGACGAAGTCGGTACGTTCGGTGAAAGATTACTCAAACTGACCGCTCTGGGGCTGGGAGCGGCTGACATCGACGCATTGACACAACTGACCGACGACGGCTGGCACCACATGCGGGTGCTGCGCTTCCCCGCCGCATCGGCGCAGACCGCCCGGGGCATCGGCGCCCATACCGACTACGGACTGCTGGTGATCGCCGCCCAGGACGACGTGGGCGGACTCTACATACGTCCACCCGTTGCGGGCGAGCGGCGGAACAGGAACTGGCTGGCGGACGAAAGCGCGGCGGGAATGTACGAAGATGTCGATCCGTGGACGTTCGTGAAGCCGGTGCCGAGCGTACTGACGGTGTTCCCTGGTGACATTCTTCAGTTCCTGACGAACGGACTTCTTCTTTCAACCCCGCACAAGGTCAGGCTGAACACCCGGGAGCGCTTCGCACTCGCCTACTTCCACGAGCCGAATTTCGAGGCCTGCGTCCGCCCGTTGTCCGGCCCGACTTCTGATTACATCCACTATGGCAGTCATTTCACCAACATGTTCATGCGTAGCTATCCGGACCGGATCACCACGCGTCGGATTCTCGAGGAGGACCGCCTGTCGATTCTTGCCCGCATGCGAGGTGAAGCCGAACGCCTGACCGCTGGCAGGGAAATGGTTGCACCATAAGACGACCGTACCTGCAACGAGGCATCCGGACGGTACGAGGACAGGTACCAGGACAGGTACCCGAACAGGTACCAGGACAGCACTGTGGAGGCATGGGATGGTGGCGTCCGGAAACGACCGGGTCGACCGTGAGGGAAACTGGGCTCAGCGGGCCGAGGCCCAACTGCCGACCCGGCGAGCGGAGGAGGAGATCCAACGCCGGCTCGCTCACGGCCTGGCGGGCGCGCCGACGATCACTGATCGGACGATTCCGACCTTCGCCCGCGGCGAGATACCGCACTTCGCCGGTGAACGGGGCACATTCTTGAAATGCCCGTACATCGAGGACGTACACGACGTCGCCGACGCCGAGGTGGCAGTCTTCGGGGTTCCTCTGGACGCTGGGACGACATACCGGCCGGGTGCCCGCTTCGGCCCGCAGGGGATCCGGCGCTCGACCAACCTGTTCGGCACCTACTCCTACGAACTCGGCGTCGATCTGCGCGAGCAGCTCAACCTGGTCGACATCGGCGATGTGTTCACCATTCCCGGCAACCTGGAGAAGTCCTTCGACCAGATCAGCCAGGCAATGGCCCACGTCGTGCAACAGGGTGTGATGCCGGTCGTCCTGGGCGGGGACCACTCGATCGGATTCCCGACCATCCGTGGGATGGCGCCGTACCTGGACGGCAACATCGGCATCATTCATTTCGACCGCCACGTCGACACTCAGGCAAGCGACCTCGACGAGCGGATGCACACCACGCCGTGGTTCCACGCGACCAACATCGCCAACGCGCCGGCCACCAACCTGGTCCAGATCGGCATCGGCGGCTGGCAGGCGCCACGGGCCGGGGTCACGGTCGGCCGTGAGCGCGGCACGACCGTCATCACCGTCGGCGACGTGGAACGGGTCGGCATCGAGAAAGTCGCCGAACTCGCCCTGGAGACGGCGTGGAAAAACGCCAAGGCCGTGTACCTGTCCTTCGACATCGACGTGATCGACGCCGGTTTCGTCCCCGGAACCGGTTGGCCCGAACCGGGCGGTCTCCTGCCCCGCGAGGCCCTCAACCTCGTCCGCATGATCTCCGAGCCCGGCCTGGCGGGCATCGAGGTCGTCGAGTGTTCACCGCCCTATGACTGGGCCGAACAGACCGCGCTGCTGTCCAGCCGGGTGATTCTCGACAGCCTCGCCACCCAGGTCCGGGCCGGCAAGCTCGGTCGCAAACCGGCCACCGCCAACCGGGAGGCCTGGGGGCCCTATCCAGACAGCGTGCCCCAGCACCCCTGACCAGCCGTTTAGGACGGCATCGGCCGGTAGCGTTCGGGTCGGCCGATGCGAACATCGACTCCCGGGGAGTAGTGCACCAGGGGTTCGTCCCGCGGCTGCGGAAGTCCGGCCGCGGCGACGAGCCTGTCGTCGAGCACCACAGCCTTGGCCCGGTGCATCGGCCACGGCTCGTGCCATGCCCGCGCGAAGCGGCGCCGGGTACCGGCCGCGCTGAACAGGATCCACCGGGCCGTCAGGAAATGGTCCCGCTCGTCGAGGTCACCGGATCCGAACGGCTCACCGATCCGGATCGTCATCCGGCTGGTGGCGCGCGGACCGGGCCACCGCCGGGCGCAGGTGTAGGAGATCTCGTCCGGGGTCTCCACCAGCCGCATCGACGACCAGAAGTAGGGCAGCCGGTAGGTGGTGCGCGCGACGCCCACCGCACCGAGCCGGGCCGCGTCCAGAGAGAAAAACCAGATTCCCCGCCGCCCTTCATGATCATGAACGTAGGTACGGACGTTGGTTTCGCAGAAGGTCGACGCCCACGCCACCCCGTGCCCGGCCGCGGTCGCGACCCGCATGAAGAACGGCACCAGGCCGACCCATGCCGCCCCGTCGTAGGTGTCGACCCGCAGGCCGCCCGGAAGAAGCTGCTGTACCACCGCCGGATCGAAGGGCCAGTGCACGAACGTCAGCCGCTCCCAGCGCTGTCGCATGATCGGTCTTTCCACCGTGAAGGGACACGACGCACCGAGCCCGGCCATCCCCTCCCCGACCATCCCATCACCGGCATCTGGGTCGTCGCGCTGCATGAGCCCATGATGGCGGGATATCAGGCTTTATCCCATAGCCGATGGTTAGAAAAGCGACAGATACCCCGTACCGGCAGCGGGCAGGCTATGATCCCTTTTTGTGATCGTCTTACTGATCGTCCTGATCGTGATCGCCGTGCTGGTGCTGCTCACCTCGCTGAGAACAGTGCAGCAGTACGAGCGGGGGCTGGTGTTCCGCTTCGGCCGGCTGCGGCCCAAACTCCGCTCCCCCGGTCTGACATTGGTTGTTCCGTTCGGCATCGACCATATCGTCAAGGTCAACATGCGGATCGTGGCGATGTCTGTGCCCACCCAGGAGTGCATCACCCGGGACAACGTGACGCTTACCGTGGAGGCGGTCGTCTACTTCCGGGTCATCGACCCGGTCAAGGCGATCGTCAACGTCGAGAACTACACGTTCGCCGTGACTGAGGTGGCGCAGACCTCACTGCGTTCGGTCATCGGCCGCAGCGAACTTGATCAACTTCTTTCCGACCAGGAAAGGGTGAATGCCGAGCTGCGTGCGGTGATCGACGAACCCACCGAGAAGCCGTGGGGAGTCAAGATCGAACGGGTCGAACTGAAGGACCTCGCGCTTCCCGAGTCGATGAAGCGGTCGATGTCGAAGCAGGCCGAAGCCGAACGGGAACGGCGAGCCCGTGTGATCACGGCTGAGGGTGAGTTCCAGGCGTCCCGGATGCTCGCCCAGGCCGGCCGGGTGTTGGCCGCGGATCCCAGCGGCCTGCAGTTGCGACTCCTGCAGACCGTGGTCGAGGTGGCTGCGGAAAAGAACTCCACGCTGGTGATGCCGATTCCGGTCGAGTTGTTGCGGTTCTTCGACCGCGTCGTGCCTGTCGCAGACCCAACCAGCACCGCAGACCCAGCCGACGCAGGGTCGGCGCGTTCGGGTGCGGAAAGCGCGTTACGGCTTTCGTCCGACCGCGCAGAACTGTGACACCTCGGCCGCACCCGCTTCGGCGGAATCCGGCCGCCACCGCGAGCACGACACCACCCCGGGCTCCAGCAGCTCCAGGCCGTCGAAGAAAGCGGCGATCTCCTCGCGGTTACGCAGAGTCATCTGCGATGAGCCTGCGTCGTTCCAGAGCCGGACCGCTTCCTCCATCGCCTCGCCGTGGACCTCCGCGCTCGGATGAGCGACCACCAGGTAACTACCAGCCGGTAGTGCGGCAAGAAACGTCGCGACGCTCGCCCGCGCCTGTGCGGTGTCAACGACGAAGTTCAGGGAGCCGAGGAGCATCAACGCGACCGGCCGGGTGAAGTCGAGCGTGGCCTGCGCCGCCAGCAGGATCTTCTCCGGGTCGCGCAGGTCGGCATCGACGTACTCCGTTGTCCCCGACGGGCTGCTGGTCAGCAGAGCGCGGGCGTGTACCAGCACGATCGGATCGTTGTCCACGTAGACGATCCGGCACTCCGGCGCGAGCGCCTGTGCGACTTCGTGCGTGTTGTCGGCCGTGGGTAGACCGGTGCCGACGTCCAGAAACTGCCGGATCCCCGCCTCCGCTACGAGATAGCGGACAACCCGGCCGAGGAACGCCCGGTCGGCGCGGGCGGACATCACGAGGCTGGGCATCACCGTGAGGATGTGCTCGGCCATCTCACGGTCAGCCGCGAAGTTGTCCTTACCGCCGAGCCAGTAGTTCCAGACCCGGGCCGAATGCGGGATCGACGTGTCCAACGACAAGAGGGCCTGGTCAGGGGCCTCGGAAAGCTCGGACATGACGCGGCGCCCTTTCGATCGATATCCCCGGTCAGCCGACAGTGTAGGGCCTCTCCGGTGGATATCGGCCGATCGGGATCAGGTTCGCGGGGCCACACCGATCGGCCGCACGGATCCCATCGCCGCGGCTTGGTCCACGGCATCGACATCGTCCGAGGCTTTGTCGACCTTCGCGGCCGCGCCGGCGTCCGCCCAGCCTGCATGATCAGTTTCTTCGGCGGCGCGGCGGGCGTCGGCGAGGAACGGGCCGCCACCACTGGGGTCGAGCACACCCGCCTCCGCCCAGCCGAACCTGCCGGTCAGGACCTGCTGCGCGGCCCGGAAGTTCTCGGCGTCGTCGTTACGCCACAACGCGTCGAAGAGGGCGTCGACCCGCCGCCGGGACTGCCGGCAGAACAGGTCGGCCAACTCGACGGCGGTCGGCTCGCCGTCCCGCGCCAGCATCTGCGCGCGGACCACGGACGCACTCATGGCGAACAGTTCCGCGCCGATGTCGACGATGCGACCGAGGAACATCTGCCTCTTTTCCATCCCGCCCTTCCAGCGGCTCATACCGTAGAAGATGGAGCGGGCCATCTTGCGCGCGGACCGTTCGACGAACCGGAGATGGCCTGCGAGCGAGCCGAACTCGGCGAACGAACGGGGGTCAGTGCCCTCCCCCACGGCGAGCCGGGGCAGCCAGCGGGCGTAGAAACCCGCGGCGCGCGCGGAGGTCCGCGCCCTGGCCGACAACGGGACTTCGGTGTCGATGATGTCGCCGGCGACCGCCAGGTGGGTGTCGACGGCTTCCCGGGCGATGAGCAGCTTCATGATCTCACTGGAGCCTTCGAAGATCCGATTGATGCGCAGGTCGCGCAGCATCTGCTCGGCCGGGACGGGTCGTTCGCCCCGGTTGGCCAGCGACTGGGCTGTCTCGTAGCCACGGCCACCGCGGATCTGCACCATCTCGTCGGCGACGAGCCACGCCATCTCGCTCGCGTACAGCTTGGCGAGCGCGGCCTCGATCCGGATGTCCTTGCCACCTTCGTCGGCCATCATCGCCGACAGTTCGACGACCGCCTCCATCGCGAACGTGGTCGCGGCGATGAACGCGATCTTCTGGGCGATCGCCTCGTGCCGCCCGATGGGCTGACCCCACTGGACCCGCTCGGCGGCCCACTCACGGGCGATCCGCAACGCGTATTTGGCGGTGCCGGCGCAGACCGCGGGCAACGCCAGCCGGCCGGTGTTGAGGGTGGTCAGCGCAATCTTGAGCCCCTCACCCTCCCTGCCGAGCCGGTCCTGCGCCGGTACCCGTACCCGATCGAAGTGAGTGACACCGTTCTCGATACCGCGTAGCCCCATGAACTCGTTGCGGTGCTCCACCGTCACACCTGGTGCGTGGGCATCGACGATGAAGCAGGTGATGCCGCCACGATGGTCCGCGGACTTCGGTACGACCGCCATCACGACCAGCCGGTCGGCGATCACACCGTTGGTGGTCCACAGCTTGCGCCCGGACAGCTCATAAGCCGTGTCGTCGTCCACGGGGACCGCACGCGCGCTCATCCGGGCCGGGTCGCTTCCCACGTCCGGTTCGGTCAACAGGAACGCGCTGATCTCGTTGCGGGCGACCAGCGGCAGGTAGGTGCGCTTCTGCTCGCTCGTGCCGAACCTGCGGACCGGTTCGGCCACGCCGATCGACTGGTGCGCCGAGAGCAGCGTCGGGATGGACGAGTGCCAGCTGCCGGCGAGCGCCAGCGCACGGTTGTAGTAGAGGGTGCTCAGGCCGAGGCCGCCGTACTCCTGCGGGATCTTCATACCCAGCGCGCCGAGCCGCTTGAGTCCTTCGACGACATCCGCCGGGATGTGACCGTCCCGCTCGATCGCCAGTGGATCCACGTGCTCGCGCAGGAAGGCCGCCAGCCCGGTGAGGAAGGCCTCGCCCCGGTCGTGGTCGGCCGCCGGCGGCCGTGGATGCGGTGAGATGAGATCGAGGCGGAGGTGACCGAGGAACAGCTCCTTACCGAACGACGGACGCGTCCATGCTGTCTCCCGCGCGGCTTCGGCGGCCTTACGAGCATCCCTTTCGTCCACGTGTGGCATATTCAGCTCCCCAGGCTCAGCAGATCTGCTACGCCTTTACTTCCCCGTCCCGGGCGATCTACTTTCTGTCGCACACCGCAATCGCAGAGCGACTATTCAACCCGGATCGGCCGCGAGGTGGCGTCAACAGCGTTGACTACACTGTGGGTACCGACTACGAAGCAGATCAAAGGAGACCGGTGGAGACGGCGCAGCCCCGCCACACCCGCACCCCCCGTGGGACGTTGTCCCAGCAGCTTCTGCTCGACACCGCGATGGAGATCGTCGACATCGGCGGGGTCGGCGGCTTCAGCATGCGAGCGCTCGGCGCCCGGCTGAACATCGACCCGACCGCGGTCTACCGGCACTTCCGCACCAAGAACGAGCTCCTGGAGGCGCTGGCCGACCGGGTCGTGCGCGGTGAGGAACCGCTCCCCCACACCGACGACCCGCACGCCGACCTGCGCGAGACGTTCGCCCAGCTGCGCAGGTCACTGCTGCGCCATCCGACCCTCGCGCCGATCGTCCTGCGCCGGCCGCCGGGCGGCGAAGCCAGCTGGGATCGGACCAACCACGCGATCGGCCTGCTGCGTGACGCCGGCATGCCCGACCATGATGCGGCGAACGCCTTCCAGACGCTGCTCTTCTACACCCTCGGTCACGCCCTGACCGAAGCCCGCCACACCGCGGCGACCATCGCCCACAAGGGTCCGGACGCCACCGTCACCCCGGTGACCGCGATCAGCTCGGCCGCCGCCCGCTACCCCCACCTCGCCGCGGTCGCCGACCACCTCGCCGGGGCGATGGAAACCCAGTTCCACGAGGGTCTGGGCCTCATCCTCACCGCACTCGCGATCTGACCGCCCAACGCCCCAACGCCCCAACGCCCCACCCCAGTTGACTTCGGAACGTGTTCCGAAGTATTTCTGAAGACAGCGCAGTGGAGCGCGGTTCACGGCTCGGCCCGCCCGTACAGGGTGTTGACATCAATGAGGCGGACATCGGCCCGCTGGTCTGCGAGAAGCCGCAGATCGGGACTGAAGCCGGTCAGCGAGAAGATCGCGAGGACGGCGTCGCCTGTGTCGTGGCCGTCCTCGGCCAGAACCGCACGGATGCGTTCGAGTCGGGTGAGGTCACCCGGAGTGCGGCGCTGGGCGGTCGCCTTCGCCTCGCCGATCAGGGCGATACGGACGCCTCGTACGCGGGGCCGCTCGCCCGCCGCGAGCGCCAGCACATCCACCTCGTGCCTGGCGCGTCCCGCGCCGTCGTGCACGGCCGCGCTGCCGACTATGCCCAGCGGCTGCCCATCGAAGACCTCCCGCGTCGCGAAGAGACGCGTCCAGGTCCGTGCCAGCTCCTCGACGTGCGGGCCGAGGATCTGCGCCGCGAACGTCGCGGTGGACGCCTGCCACACCGCGGCGGCCTCGTGACGTTCCAGCAGGTCACTGTAGGGCACTGTGATCAACTGGTTGAACCTGATGATCGGATCTGTCACCGTGATGACTGTGTTCCGCTGGCGCAGCATGTCCTGATCACGTCGCAGGTAGCCCGCGGACTCCAGGACGTCCAGTGCATGGGTGAGCGCTGTCCGCTCCCGCCCGATCATACTGCCGATCTTTGCCGGGGTGCCCGCACCGGACGCGACCGCGGTCAGGATGTCGTAGTAGAGGGTCCGCCGGGTGATGCGGGGATCCTCGCGGAGCAGGTGTTCGGTCTCGCTCCGCGTGAACAACCCAAGATCTGGATCAAGCAGGTTCTCCTGTACCCACGAGCCGAACTGCTCGACCGTGGCCGGGGGGTCGTCCTGCACGAGCTGGCGGTAGCCGGGCGCACCGCCGAGAACAGCGTGCAGGCGCAATGCCACTTCCGGGTCTGCCACTCCCCACAGCGCCGCCGCCTGACGGTAGTCGAACGGACCCAGCCGCATGTCCAGTGCCACCCGGCCGCGCAGTGCCCGGGACCCCGAGAGCAGCTCGGTCATCACGCTCATCGCGGAACCGCACAGAATGAGCCGGCCACCTGGAGTCCGCCCCAGTTGCGAATCGTCGTACAGGTGCTGGAGAAGCGACGGGATCTCCGGGGAATGGTCAAGGAGGTAGGGCAGCTCGTCAATGACCAGGAGCGGAGCCGTCCCGGATGAACGATGTCGCTCCACGAGCTCCAGTGCGGTCGTGAGGATCTGCTGCCAGTCGTCCAGTTCAACCGCGGATGCAGGCAGTCCGGCGAAGCGGGCGAGAGCGGCCGCGAACCGCCGCTGCGCCGGCCGTCGGCCTTCCTCCTGTACCGCCGTCACGTACAACCCGCCCGCCGCTTCGGTCAGGGCCCGCAGCAGGTAGGACTTGCCGTGGCGACGCCGTCCTGACAGCAGGCCGATCCGCAGGGCCGGTTCCCCTCGTGCGAGGAAGCGGACCAGCGTGGCCCACTGCTGATCCCGGTCCATGACATATGCGGGCTTGTCCACATCCACCATTCTGTATGTATTGATCTATACAGAACAGTATAGGTGCGGTTGACATCGCACAGTGGGAAGGTGACCCGTGCGGTGAGCGCTCACCCCTCGTCAGTGGCGCGCCACCCGATCCGGTCCACGTCGACAGCCTGGCCGTCGTGGGCAATACCCACATGCCCACCTGGCGCGTACGATCAGACCGAGCTTCGACAGTGACGCCGGGAGGCCAGCCATGACGTTCGTGTCCGTGGGGTTCCGTCTCGTCGGCGAGGTATCCGCTGACGAACGGTCCCGGATCGCCTTCGGGCGGGTCGGAGTCGAGAAGGGTGCACGTTACGCCGTCGCTGTCAACGACGACGGCGAGGTTCTCCTCACTCCGCTGACTTCCGTCCCCCGCCGTGAACTGATCGTCTGGGAGAATGAACAGCTCCGCGACGGTCTGGCCCGCGGCCTGGAGCAGTCGGCCGCCGGCCAGACCGTCGACCTCGGCTCGTTCGCCGCATACGCCATTGATGACGATGACAACGAGAGCCGGTGAACCCGCCACCCTACCTGCTCCGCTTCACCCGCGAAGCCGCGGCCGTGCTCTCCGACCTCACCAAGGACGAACGCAAGCTCCACAAAGTCCGCCGGGCGCTCGGGCGCCTCGAGACCAACCCACGGCACCCCGGACTCAACTCACATCCGTACCGGTCGCTGCACGGCATCGGCGGCGAAACCGTCTGGGACTCCTACATCGAGAACCACACACCGTCCGCCTGGCGGATCTTCTGGCACTACGGGCCTGAGCCCCGCACGATCAC
>NZ_CAUVXI010000189.1:0-8688 GCF_963555845.1 Protofrankia sp. Cas8
GTCCGTCACGTCCTGGAGCATGTCGGCGTCGACCCAGCGGTGCCCGCGTCCGGACAGCGGCTGGATGAGCAGCTGCGTGCGGCCGTAGGACACCCGGGCGTCGTGGACCGTGACACCGACGAGCAGCTTCCCGGCGCCGGGGACCAGCCAGAGCTGATCCGTCCCGGTCAGCGCACGAGCCTCGCTCAGGGGCATCGCCATCGGGGACGTCCGTTCTCTTCTCTCTGATCGAGCTGTCCGGTCGCCGTCCGCACCGCCACGACATGCCTGGTGGCCACGTCCGTGCGGCACGCGTGAGCGAATCGCCGCGATCAGGCTACGCTCCCAGCTTCGCCTCTTACGTTTCGTTTTGAACAGTCATTTAGTTACGTCTCATCGCACCGATACGATATGAAACGTTCTGGATCCTGACGCCCGATAAGCTTCACTTCTCAGGCGTCAGAACGGCGTCGAAAAGGAGGGCTCAGACATGAGCGAAGGCAGCTCAGAGGTTGCGATCCGTGACGACGGCGAACGCTCTGCGCTGTCGCCTGCCCTGGTCGAACGGATGGCCGACTACGCCCGCGCCGCGCGGGCCTCCTCGACGTGGCGGGCCTACGACAGCGACCTGCGGCACTTCGCCTCGTGGTGCGCTGAACACTCTCCGGCGCGCAGCGCGGTGCCGGCGGCACCGGCGACGGTGGCGGGCTACCTCACGGCGCTCGCCGACAGCGGCTACAAACCGGCGACGATCCGGCGTCGGATGGCGGCGATCTCCGTGGCGCACCAGCTCGGCCGCCACCTCAACCCGACAACCTCGGTCGAGGTGGCAACGGTCTGGGACGGCATCCGCCGCACCCACGGCGTGGCGCCCGCGCGCAAGCACGCGTTGGAAACCGGTTTGCTGACCCGTGTGCTCGAGGCGGTGGACGGCGATCGCCTCACCGACGTCCGGGACCGGGCGCTGTTGCTGGTCGGCTTCGCCGGATGCCTGCGCCGCAGTGAACTCGTGGCCCTCGACGTCGCCGACATCGCCGAGACCGCCGACGGTCTGGTTCTTGCCATCCGCGGCTCCAAGACCGACCAGGAGCGGGCGGGTGCACTGGTCGGCCTCGCCTACGGCTCCTACCGGCCGACCTGCCCGGTCCGATCATGGATTGCGTGGCGGGAGGCCGCGGGCCTGGTCGAGGGGCCGGCGTTTCGGGCGGTGAACCGCCATGGTGGGGTGAGCGCCGGCCGGCTCGACCCGGGTTCGGTGGCCCGGATCGTCCAGCGCCGGGTCGGTGCGGCGGGCCTGTCCCCCGCCGACTTCGCCGGCCATTCATTGCGGTCGGGGTTCGCCACCGCCGCCGCCCGCGCCGGCGTCACGGACCGGTCGATCATGCGCCAGGGCCGTTGGCGCTCACCCACCTCGCTGGACAGCTACGTCCGGGCCGGCCGCCTGTTCGACCGCGACAACCCCTCGGGCCAGGTCGGCCTGTAGCACCCATCACCCGGTTGGGTCAGGGCGCTTCTCTCCCGCCCGGGAACTGGGCGTGCCGGTGGTCGTCGGGGATGGCGGACGCGCGGCGGCTGCTGTCGCCGCGCGGGACCGGCGCGTTTCAACCAAACGGTTGGCACCAAGGCTGCCACCGCCTAACGTTTATTTCAACCAGAAGGTTGAAGCGAAGTGAGGCTCGATGGCGGCTGACTCGCTGTCCCGAATCTTCTCGGCCCTCGCCGATCCGACCCGGCGCGACATGGTGGCCCGGCTCGCCCAGGCCGACGCGACGGTGAACCAGCTCGCCGAGCCGTACCCGATGAGCCTGCAGGCCGTCTACAAGCATCTGCGGGTGCTGGAGCAGGCCGGCGTGGTCACCCGCCCGGAGGGGCCGCAGCCTCGCTCGGTGCACCTCGAGGCCGAGGTCTTCGACCTGATGGACACCTGGATCGAGCGCTACCGGCGCCGGGCCGAGGAGCGGTACCGCCGCCTCGACGCCGTCCTGGACGCCATGCGCGACAGCACCGAACGCAACCACGACGGACGCGACAACACCGAGAAGGACGGGAGCGCGGCATGAACGTCACCAGCGAAACCACGATCGAGGCAGACTCGAAGATACCGATCATCCGGATGACCCGGGATTTCCGGGCCACGCCCGAACAGTTGCTGCGGGCCCACACCGATCCCGTCCTGTTCGCGCAGTGGGTCGGGCCGCGTTCGCTCACCACCCGCATCGACTACTGGGAGGCCCGCACCGGCGGTCGCTGGCGCTACGTCGCCACCCGCGACGGGGTTGAGTTCGGTTTCCACGGCTGCTTCCACGAGGTGCGGCCGGACCGCATCGTGCAGACCTTCACGTTCGAGGGCGAGCCGGACAGCGTCGCGCTGGAGACGCTGTGGTTCGACGACCTCGGTGACGGCCGGACCCGGCTGCGCACCCAGTCGCTGGTCGACAGCTTCGAAGGCCGCGACGCCTGGCTGTCGAGCGGCATGGAGACCGGGGTCGACGAGGGCTACGCCAAGCTGGACAAGATGCTGTCCGACAGGACGCAGGCCGATGGCGCTGTCTGAGGCGCCCGCCGAGCGTCACCGCCAGATCGCCGGGACGTTCACCGCCCGGGTCGAGGCGACCCGGGCGTGGGACGGGCCGTCACCGGTCGCCGCCTGGACCGCCCGCGACGTCGTGCGCCACCTGACGGACTGGTTCCCTGCCTTCCTCGCCGCCGGCACCGGCGTCGAGCTGGCCCGCGGACCCTCGGTGGACGATGACCCGGTCGCCACGTGGCGGGTGCACCACGACGCCGTCCAGGCGTTGCTGGACGACCCGACGACGGCCGGCCGGGTGCTGACCAACCCGCACATCGGCGAAGCGCCCCTGGACGTCGCGATCGACCGGTTCTACACGGCCGACGTGTTCATGCACACATGGGACCTGGCCCGCGCCACCGGCCAGGACGATCGGCTCGACCCGGACTTCTGCGCCGGCCTGCTGGCCGGGATGGAGCCGATGGAGGACGTGCTGCGGGGCTCCGGCCAGTACGGCCCCCGGATCGCGGTGCCGGGCGACGCCGACGTCCAGGCCCGGCTGCTGGGTTTCATCGGCCGCGACCCGTACTGGGCGCCGGCCGGGACGGCCGCCGAGGCGTAGACAGGCGAGCGGGCGGTGGCGAAAACCCGCCGCCCGCCGCGGTCACAAGCGCCGAAGAAGGCCGTTCGTGTTCTCGTTCGAGCCTCGCCACCATGGCGAGCGCGGATCGCAGAAATACACGAGAACTCCCGTCAGTCCGACAATGTCGGCGATCGGTACCGACTGGGCTGCGCTGACCTCCGCCAGCTGCGCGGTGAGATCGCCGGACAGCGCCCAGTACGTACACCATGTCTATGTGCCGGTGGAGGCCGATCGTGGAGTCGCGGACCCGCATGTCCAGGATCGCGTACGGCGGTGCGTGCATCTTCGCCGGGCTGGCCGTACTGATCCTGATCATGCGCCCGGCACCCCGGACCACCCCGGACCACCCCGGCCGCACTCCCCGACTACGAGGCGACTCGCTCATAGAACCCTGCCGAGGCCGACGCTGTCGTTGTCATATCCGAACGCGGCACTCCATCGTCACCTCCACGCATGATGAGCATGGCCGGCACCTAACTGATCCTGTGGCGAGCAGCGGTCACGAGGCGGACCTGAGCACGGAGGGCGGACTGCGGGAGGCGCTGGGCCGTTTCGAGGGTGCCTACCAGGACCTCTACTGGGACCTCCACCGCTTTCGATAACGCAACAGTGCCGGGATCAGCGCAGCGCCCAGAGTTGAACTGTTCCGCCGACCCCGACGGCCAGAGTCTTCCCGTCCGGGTTGAAGGCCAGCGGCGCCCCGGATGTGCCCGCCGCGGTCATGGCGGAGTTGGCGGATAGGGTGATGGTGCCCGTCGCCTTCCCCGCGGTAACATCCCACAGTTCGACGCCAGTACCGCCGGTGAGCGTGGTGGCCAGAGTCGCACCGTCCGGGCTGAACGCGACCGAGCCGCCGCCGGTGTCGGTGACGGTGGAGACGACCGTGCCGGTGGTGACATCCCAGATCTGCGTACCGGTGTAGGCGCCGTTCTGCAGGTACGACGGGCCAGCGAACCCGGCACCGGCTATGGTCTTACCGTCCGGGCTGAAGGCCAGCGAACTGACCTTGTTGCCGATGACCTTCACCGGATCTGTGGTGGCGAGCCGTAGCGTCGGCCCGGGGGTTCCGGTAGCCACCTGCCACGTGTACACGCTTCCTTGATTGGTGACGCCACCGCCGCCGGCGGCGATGGTCTTGCCGTCGGGACTGAAGGCGAGGCACAACAGGACGGAACTACGGGGTGTGAGCTTCGTAATGTTTTTGCCGGTAGCGATGTCCCAGAGCAGCACCGAGGTCACCCCGCCCCCATTCCCGATGCTCGCGACCGTCTTACCGTCCGGGCTGACCGCTACGGCTCCGCTGCCACCCAACGGGTTCGCCCCGGTCGTCACCGGGTTCGGAAAGGTGGCGGTGGAGGTTCCGGTACCGACGTCCCACAGTTGTGCCCCATAACCGGCGTAGCCGGTGGCGAGTGCCTGTCCGTCAGGGGTGAAACCCACCGACACATTACCGGGTGCGGTGATGGTGGCCGTGGCCTTTCCCGTCTCCACGTCCCACAATCGCACCCGCTTCTCGCTGCCCTCGTTGCCGGCCAGAGTCCGGCCGTCCGGGCTGAATGCCAGCGGGTCCACGTGCAGGGTGGCGCCGGCGAAGCTGGCAACCTGCCGCAGGCCCGTCGCAGCGGCGGATGGCGAGGCCGTCGGGGCCTGGCTGACCTCCGGTGCGGTACCGGTCGGTGTCACCAGGCCCGCGGCGGAAGGAGCGCCGCCGCCACATCCGGCAACGAACAGGAAGACCGCTGCAAGAGCACAGAATGATGCACTACGCCTACCAACACTTAATCCGACAGCGGGAACCATCGACCAAGCAATCCAATTCTGAGACCGTATGGTCCCGTTGGACGAAGGCCCGCCCCTGCGCGCAACCACCGCTGCCGTCCACGCAGCCGCTCGGCGACGACGACCATGAGGCCATGTCGTCATTCCTCCGCCGCAACCGCCCAACAGCATTGCCAACACGCCGAACACGACGATTCCGCAGCCTGATCGGCTGGAAATTCGGCGCCGTGTTGAACCGTTCATTCGTGGATCATCCTTTCGGCGCCGTCGGCAGCATTTGTTCAGGACGATAGTGGCTTCGGATTTCTGGGGAGAATAGTCCATGTATCCCGCATCCGTCCAATGAGCATTTCCATGTAATGACTCATGACCGTATATGACTGACACTCTCCGTAGTCGACACGCCCGAAAACCGACGATTCAACAAGAAAACACGGGATCCCGCCAGGAAGACTGGTCCGACCAAAGATCAGCCTAAGAAAGGTCCCGCGTACCGGCGAGTGTGACATATACGGCCGTGTTGCCATCGCGGGAGGAAACCGTTGTGCTTCTGGAGGGTTTACTCGCTGCGGAACGCAGCCGGTGCGGCACCCGCCCCGATATCCGCGCGCTGACCTGCCGCCACCAGGCCGTCCTGGTGCTGCGCTGGTTCCTCGACAACACCCGGCTGCGCCAGCTTGTCATCGACAACACGATCGGGAGATCGACCGCCTACGCCTACCTCCACGAAGGCATCACCGTCCTCGCAGCTCGCGCCCCGAAGTTGGAGTCGGCCCTCCTGGCCGCACAAGCCGCCGACCACTGACCGGCCCCGAATTTTCCGGATAGCCTTTAATGGTTATTTCTATGCCGCAGTCCTCTGTGCGAGGAAGTCGGCGTGAACCTCGGCTGGGGTCCTGTAGTCGAGCCCGGAGTGGAGACGCTTACGGTTGTAAAAGACTTCAATGTATCGGACTGTAGCACGTCTGGCGTGTGCGCGGGTGGCGAAAGTGGTCCGGTAGACGAGTTCGTTTTTCAGGGCCCCGAAGAAGGATTCGGCCATGGCGTTGTCCCAGCAGATTCGGACCGGATTTCCCCGGTGCGCTGACCTTCGGTGATGACAGCCTCAAGAGCGCCTTGGGTTCGTTCGAACATGTTGCGCACATCAAGGGTCGCCTTGGGGTCGGCGCCGCCCAGTTCGGCGGCGGTGTTGACCGCGAGGCATCCGCGCCGGTCGGGATCGGCGGCGTTGGCCTCGACGATGAACTGGAGTGCAGCCCGCAGCCGCGGCTTGACCGGTCCCGGCTGATCGATGATGCGTGCGAGGGTGTCCGCCTGTTGCTCCCGGTAGCGCTCTAGTGCGCGGTCAAAGAGTGCCCTCTTGCTGCCGAACGTGGCATACAGGCTGCCCTTGCCTATACCCAGTTCATCGACCAGGTCCTGGGATGTGGTGCCCGCGTAGCCCTTCCGCTAGAAGACATCCATGGCCCTGTCCACGGCCGCATCCGGGTCGAACTGCTTGGGCCTACCCACATGGGCAAGCCTATCCCAATTCTGAACCTCAAGGTCAAGAAAAAGATGGTGAACCCGCCGGCGTCAGCCAGATCGAGGACCGACCACGATCGGGCCGCGACGGCCGCGACATGTCGAAAATCGACCGGTGCGACCGTCGCGGTCTTTAGTGATCACTAAATATTATGTGGAGTCTGTCGGGCATCCCTGTTTTTTCCTACGGGGCAAGTGTCGCCCATTGCTGATCCAGGTGGCTCGGATAGCTACTCCATTGGACCGCATGCGCTCCTAGCTGAGCCGATCCGTTGGCTATACCCATGTAACGGCCGGAGTGATAATTCCGGATCTGGCCCCAGTATGCGGTTGACAGCAGCCAGAGCTCGTCGTGGGTACCGGTGCAGTTGTAGGTGATGAGCTCTGCGTTCGTTTGCACGCCACCGGCGGGAGCAATGCATTTTCCATTGTGGTTGTTTACGATCTCTCGATATCCGTTATACTCATTTTGCACGTGCCAGAGCTGGGCGGTATCGGTTGCGTTGCATTGCTTCTGTTCGAGAACATTGGTGGTTGACACCCAGGAAAGACAATTTCCGAATCCATTCACAAGATGGAAGATGTTGGGGGGTGGATTGAAGGCTGCTGCTGGCCCTGCAACTACACCGCCGAGGGCCGCAAAAACCATAAAGACGAGACCGATGCCGCCTACGCGTTTTCTGATGTCGCACTCTCCCGGTGTGAAAATGATTTGTCTGCCATCACAAGGGTGATTGTCATGCCTTGTCGTCGCGATGGAAACCTGTTCGTCCTTCCGGTTCCGGCCCCGTCCGCTGCCGGACAGTCGCGGTGCACCGACATCGGATGGAGACGTCCCTGGTAACGGACCAGATTGGCTGCCGTGGTTTGTCGGCTTCAACCGGTCGGGGATCAGTCGACCCAACCGAGCCTTGCCGCGAGAATGCCTGCCTGGAAGCGGCTGCCAGCGTCAAGTTGATCCATGATTTCCGAAGTCTGTCGCCGGATCGTCCGGGTCGAGACGCCGATCTTCCTGGCGATGGCCTCGTCCGTCATGCCGGCGGCAAGGAGGCGCAGGACCTCCAGTCGTTGCCCAGTGGGCCTTGCGAGTGCGTCATCCGCTAGCTGGTGCGGCGAAGTCGGCAGCGGATCAGACGTCGTCCAGACGTGCTCGAACACGTCGCGGAGAATGGCGGTGAGCGGACCGTTGCGAACGACCAAGGCGGTGGGCGACGCCGGCGCGAACATCACGGCAACCAACTCGTCGACGAGAACGATACGCAATGGTAACAGCTGATTGGTTCGCACCTGGATGCCGAGAGCGGCCTGATGTCTAAGATCGCTTCTTGTATGGGAATGGCGCAGAGTCGCCGTCTGGTAGACAGCTCGGATCGTTGCGCCGCGCGCCAACACATCTTGATGACGAGCGAGATTGGCTTGCGTCACTTCCGGCGAGGGCGACAGCCCCGGATGGATCGTCGCTACCTCCCGCTGCGTCAACCTTGCCGCGTCGTCCAATACGGCCATTATCCGAGTCATACCCACGACCTTCTCTATTTCCTTTCGTCGTCCGGAGGTCGTGAACTCGTTGACAAGAGTGCTGAGGGCCTGCTGCGTCTTCTCGATTTCTGCTGTCAGAGCGTGGACCTTGTTTTTGTGGTCCTGTATGAGCCGGCGGGCGGCCGCCTCGGGCGATAGTATGGACCAACCGTTCGACGCGGTCGGAGACTCAATGAGAAGACCGAGATGGATCAGGGAATCTCGGACGATAGCGCTCTGCTCTGTAGAGAGCCCGAGCGCCTGCGCGACCGAGGCATCTTCTTGCTCGATATCCTCCGTGAGTAGTTCGTGGTATGCCTGCAGACTTTCGACGAACTCACGCTCCATCACGTCACTCCTTGCAGTAGCTCAGAGAACAACTTTTAATGTTGTTTAACAGCCAGCAGACAATTCTCGGTGTGCGGATCAGGTGGCGGCGGGGAGGGCGCGTAGCCGCGCGAGCGCGGTGGACAGGAGATCACCGCGGCTGGGTGGCAGACGTACGTGCAGGCCGCGGGCGTGGGGGACGACCCGGCCCGGGACAGTGAGGACCTCGTGGCGTAGGCCGGCGTCGAGCTTGGCGTCTTTGATCTGGGTTTCGATGTCGGCGCGGCCGCGGAACCACCACTCGACCGCGACGATGCCCTCCGGCTCGTTCGCGGGGATGTTCGTCATCAGAAAGCTGACCACCCAGGCTGGGATGCCGTGCGAGCGGGAAAATCTTGCGGGCCTCGCC